>NZ_JAGFPF010001200.1:0-661 GCF_025962695.1 Candidatus Symbiopectobacterium sp. NZEC135
GGTTTCAGCGGCTGATAGGAGGAGGACACCAGTGTCAACCCATCAGCAAGCGCATCCGATTGCGACCAGCACTGACCAAACTGATCCGGTAACTGGCGACGGTTACCCTCGCGCAATACCATACGCGGCATCACACGCTGCATTGATGCACCTCGCCCTTCTCCCATTTTCTCTCTCCTCCTGTCCTCAGAGAAAAACCGCCGTCACGCAGACAAACCAAGACAATAATAATTCTCATTTATAGATAACATAAGGCTATCCCTGGCGGCAACGCCCACGTTAACCAACGCGACGTGATTAACGCCGCAACCCAGCCTGCAAGGAGCCACCATGTTCCCCACCGCGTTGACCGATTTATGGGCACTGACTGCCACCAACATCAAGACAGAGGCGGTTCGACTGGCTCTGGACAGCGCACTGTTTGATCAACTGGCGCAATCCTTAACGGTTGAGCAGTGCGCGCTGCACCAACAGTGGGAACCACAGCAAGCCTCAGCGCTGTTGGAATTGCTGTGGAGCATCAAACTGCTGACGCGCGACGCAGCAGGCTATCAAACGACCGCTGAGATGCAACCTTATCTGTGCCAAACCGGCGAGCGTTATATTGGTGACAGCTGGCGTTTCCGCTATCAATCCCTGCGTGACGTCGGGCAGCAGTTGG
>NZ_JAGFPF010001198.1:0-661 GCF_025962695.1 Candidatus Symbiopectobacterium sp. NZEC135
TATTAGGAATATTTAAGGAAAAATAAACGGCTAAAAAGAGGTAAGTGTGCAGATAAGGGGAATAATACTGACTGATAGGTTACCGATTTATTTTCTTTTTGTTTTGTGATTTTGTTATTGATGTAATCAAATACTCCTTTAATTTGACTTAAGAAAAAAGAATGACGCTTTCGCGCAAGGGGGATTCAGTATCACGTTGGCGGTATTTTTTCTCTGGTATGTCGCGGTGAGCGATGCCGCCGATGAGGGCGACATCGCAGCGTGGTGCGGTTATTTATATCCCAGCGCTATGGGGGTTGCTGAGGTACGTGGTGACGCGCGGTACTGGAATGCGCCACCCTCTACCTGAAAGGCGCTCATCAGTTCGACCAGATGGCGCGCCTGATCGTTCAGGCTCTCCGCCGCCCCGCTGGATTCCTCCACCAACGCCGCGTTTTGTTGCGTGACCTGATCCAGTTGGGTGATAGCATCATTGATCTGGTGGATGCCAGAACCCTGCTCCCGGGTGGTGACACCAATCTCATCAATCATATCGGCCACATGGCGCGACTGACGTACTAATTCATCGATGGTTGCTCCGGCATCGGTGACCAGCTTCGAGCCGGTTTCTACGCGGCTAACGCTGTCTTGAATCAGGGTTTTGATCTCTTTGGCCGCTGAT
>NZ_JAGFPF010001203.1:0-659 GCF_025962695.1 Candidatus Symbiopectobacterium sp. NZEC135
GTCGTTCTATTGCCTTTCTCTGACTATGCGCACGCTGCCGACTGGCATCATTTATGCCATCTGGTCAGGGGTTGGGATTGTGCTGATTGCCACGGTCAGTTGGCTGTTCTACGGCCAAAAACTCGATTTGCCCGCGATGCTGGGAATGTTGCTGATTATCCTGGGCGTGATAGTGATTAACCTGTTTTCCAAGTCGGTGGCGCATTGATACGACATTTTTGATAGGGAAACAGAAGCGCTCTTCGTTTGTTGATTCGCGGTTCAACGTTCTCACCATGATCGTCTCTCTGGTAGAGTTGTCATCGGCCGATGGAGAAGGTAGACTCAATGTGTTAGTAACGATTGTCGCGCCGCGCTGAGGCCACCAACCTTGGCAAGCAAAAAACCCAACTTCGCTGTTGGGTTTTTTTTTGCCTGTTTACTGTGCGTTAATTGTGTTACTCAGGGCCGCTTTTTACTCTCTAGTTGTTGGTATGCGGTTGCGTTCTAGGGCTACGGTTATGTGGCACAAGTCATGTTGAGAGGTAAAGACCTGTCCGGGTTACAGGTGGTGCTGGTTCGGTGCCTTGACCTGAGCGCGACAATTGTTACTAACAAAGGCGATAATCCTTCGTGCAGGCAGCGTAAAGGTAACGATCAGGGGAATCGCGCTCCCAACC
>NZ_JAGFPF010001204.1:0-659 GCF_025962695.1 Candidatus Symbiopectobacterium sp. NZEC135
GGTGGCTCCGCCGCCGAAATCCGTTGAAGAGAGAGCGATCCTGAAATGGCTATCCCGTTATCGACAACATGTGATGTTAACGCTGATTTTACTGGCTTCGGTGCTGTTGATACTGGCGGCGTGGCGTGTGTTTCAGCGGACGAGTCCAGCAGACCGGATGCGTTGATCCTGCTGCTGCACCGCTCGGTCTGGCAGCCCGCCCGTTATGCGCACCCTGACTGGTTTGCCTTGTTAGGGTTTCATCGCAATCAACGGTGGCGTTATGGCGAGTCTCCGGTTTTAGACAGCGCGCTGAACCGCGCGTTACGAGCGCGGCGTGGCGGGATTTGTCTGCCGGGGCGGCTTAATGAACGTCAGCGCCGTTTGGCCATGCTGGCACCGAACATGCCGAAATATGCGCTGGCGCTTGGGCTGCTGACGCTGGCGTGCGGTGATTACTTTCTGCTGCCTGATTATCGTCACGCGCTTCGTCGCTGGCTGGATAACGATCTGATCTGGCATCTGTTTGGCATGTGTGACAACAAACGCCCTGCCTTATTTTCACCGGAACAGGTGATCGACGCGGCGAATCGCATTGGTATCGCCATGCTTTACCGTGCTGCAAGGGAGGAACCCGTGCTCCAGGCGCTGTTGATACAGCTGCCGCCGCTCAGGCAAGC
>NZ_JAGFPF010001205.1:0-659 GCF_025962695.1 Candidatus Symbiopectobacterium sp. NZEC135
CGAGTGCGACCAGCTTGCCAACTGGCTGGACGAACATAGGGTAGACGACGCGGCACCGATGCACCGTGTGATTGCCAGCGCATCGCTGGGATTTAACCACCTGTGGCAGGATTTGGGGCTGGATTCACGGGCGGAACTGCGGGAGCTGATGACGGACTGCTTTCCATCGCTGGTGGCACTCAACGTGAACAATATGCGCTGGAAGAAATTTTTCTACCGTGAGCGGTGTCTGCACAGTGACGGGGAGCTGGTGTGCCGCTCCCCCAGTTGCGATGAGTGCTGTGAATGGGCGCACTGTTTCGCGCCCGAAGTGTGAGGGTTTAGAACGACGTGGTGACGCCCAGATAGTAGGCACGCCCCGGTTCGTTGTAGGTGGAAGCCCCATCTGCGGCGCGGTACAAGCGTTTATCAAACAGGTTACTAATGCCGCCGTTGACGCGCAGGTTTTTATTCACCTGATAGCTTGCGCCCGCCCCCCAGACGGCATAACTGCCGATGGTGCGTGAAGAAAGGCCATTTGGTACATTTTCTATGCGGTTAGTCGCGGTATGGCGCGGCTTCTGCTCGCCGTACTGCGTCCAGCTCAGGGTAGTGGAGAACGCCTCGGTAGCTTGCCATTCCAGTAGGGTGTTAACGGTGTATTTGGGAATGATGGAGAG
>NZ_JAGFPF010001202.1:0-659 GCF_025962695.1 Candidatus Symbiopectobacterium sp. NZEC135
CTGACAGAAAACGTCAACGTGCTGGTGCTGGATACCCAGTGCTATTCCAATACCGGCGGCCAACAATCCAAGGCAACGCCGTTGGGTGCGGTCACCAAATTTGGTGAAAAAGGCAAGCGTAAGGCGCGTAAAGATCTGGGTATCAACGTGATGATGTATGGCCACGTTTATGTTGCGCAGATTTCACTGGGAGCACAGCTTAACCAAACGGTGAAAGCGATTCAGGAAGCAGAAGCCTGGCCTGGCCCGTCACTGATTATTGCCTACAGCCCCTGTGAAGAGCACGGCTACGATCTGGCGTTCAGTCACGATCAGATGCGTCAGCTGACGGCTACCGGATTCTGGCCGCTCTATCGCTTCGATCCGCGTCGTGTGGAAGAAGGCAAACCGGCGTTGGTCACGGATTCCCGTCCGCCCTCCAGCAGCCTGAGCGAGACGCTACTGAAAGAGCAACGCTTCCGTCGGCTGAATACGCAAATGCCGGAAGAGACCGCGCGGTTGTATGAAGAAGCGGAACTGGATCTGCGGCGTCGCTTTGATTTCCTGACGATGATGGCAGGCAAAGCAGAGAAGAACTCGCAAGAATAAGGCCGTGCTGCCCGACGGGATCCTCAGTGCAAGCCGAGGATCTCGTCGGGGAAATGGGCGTTGGCGGAAGA
>NZ_JAGFPF010001206.1:0-658 GCF_025962695.1 Candidatus Symbiopectobacterium sp. NZEC135
TAGGGCCGACAACGCCTTTAATTTCAATCTGTTTAAAGTCAGCTTTCGCCACTTCAGCGTCCATTTCTTCAGGCAAGTGAAAGTGCCATGACGGTGAACGTGTCCTGAGTCCTGTTTTGACCTCATGGGATACCATGTCAAAATAAGCATCATCAAGAATCAGTTCGCGCTTGATGCCATAAAATACGCCCGCGTATCGATTGATTGCGAAAGCAAAGAGTATTCCTCCCGGTTTAAGAACCCGATAGGCTTCTTTTAACACCCTCAATCTGCTGTTTTCATCGGTAATATGATAGAGCGGGCCGTGCACGATGACGGCATCGAAGGTGTTGTCAGGAAAGGCTAAATCTTGAGCGTCGCCGACGTGAAAACCGTGCAACGCAATGCCGGTTTCTGCACTGACCTTTCTCGCTTTTTCGATATGTATCGGAACGATATCAAACAGGTGTACTTCATGACCGCATTTTGCCAGTTCAAAGGAATAGACGCCGGTAGCGCCCCCGATATCAATGACCTTCTGCTTATTCAGCAAGTATTTCTTTAGCAATTGAAGCGTTCGTCGTTGCTGAATTTTTCCAAAAGCATCTAAATGACGAAAATGTTCATTAAAGGTATTCGTATAATAGTCGACGACGTTGTTTTCCATTTTCGATCTCAG
>NZ_JAGFPF010001209.1:0-656 GCF_025962695.1 Candidatus Symbiopectobacterium sp. NZEC135
CGCGAGTCATCCAGCCGTTACTGGCACAGTTGCAGGCGCGTCAGGTGCCGATTGTGCTGATCAGTGAACCGCAGGCTAACGGGCTATTTCCGTTTGCCACCTGGTCACTGTGTCTGCCGTTGGACAGCGTTTCCGCCTTTGATAGCTACAGTGCCGCCATGAGTCTGGCAGGCTTGCTCAGCAATGCGTTACTGCATGAAATGTTGCAGCAAGGGCGTCAGCGTATCCATCAGATAGCCGATCTTTATACCCATCTGGACGAATTAGAGCAGCGCTAAGCGAGCGCTAAAATGGTGCTCTTGCACTTTTTTGGTGCCGTTGCTGCGCTGCATTTTTGCGCGTATCACTCTCGGTTAGCTCAATTCTCCCCTTGCTGTGCCTGATTGTCGCTCTCTATAAGACTGGCACGCCCTTTGCTTACTCAATGAAACGATAGTTTCACTTATCGCTTATCAAGAACTTTTGGTTTCATCTGATTTTCAACCAGGAGATACGCAATGGGCATCAAAAAACACCTTATCGCGCTGGCTGGCGCATTGCTGTTAGTGACACAAGTGGGCAACGCGGTTGCCGATCAGCTTCAGGACATTGAACAGCGTGGCGTGTTACGCGTGGCAGTACCGCAAGATTTCCCGCCGTTTGGCTCGGTTGGCACT
>NZ_JAGFPF010001207.1:0-656 GCF_025962695.1 Candidatus Symbiopectobacterium sp. NZEC135
CGGCACCTGGCCTGAAAGCTGGTTATCCTGTCAGGATGCGCAAGGTGTGAGCGTGTCACAAGCGTTGTCGCAGGCGGGATTAAGCCCGGAAGCGATCGGGCGTGCGGCGCGTGCGCCACAAAGCATTGCCGCCTATCTGGAAATGCACATTGAGCAAGGCCCTTGCCTGGAACACGATGACGCCGCCTTGGGCGTGGTGACGGCGATCAACGGTGCGCGCCGGTTAAACTGTGTTTTTCAGGGAACGGCGGGCCACGCAGGGACTGTGCCGATGACGCAGCGTCAGGATGCACTGGCAGCAGCGGCACAGTGGATGGTTGTGGTGGAGCAACTGACGCGAGAGCAGGCATCCGGTTTGGTGGCAACCATCGGCACGTTGCAATGTGCGCCGGGGGCGGCGAATGTGATACCGGGCGAGGTGCGTTTAACGTTGGACGTGCGCGGGCCGGAGGAGACTGCACTGGCCGCGTTGCTGGCGAACTTATTGTCTCACGGTGAGCAGGTGGCGCAGGCGCGCGGCTGCCACTTTGGGGCTGAAGAATATTACCGCATTGCCCCGACGCGCTGTGATGACGGGTTACAGCGGTTGCTGTGTGAGGCGGTCACTCAGGTGCAAGGGCATGCGCTTGCTTTGCCGAGCGGTGCCGGACACGATG
>NZ_JAGFPF010001208.1:0-656 GCF_025962695.1 Candidatus Symbiopectobacterium sp. NZEC135
TTCCAACGGCACGAACTCACCAAACGGCACCAGATGGTTCTTGTTGTAGCGGTTAGCGCTGGGATAGCGGTACGGCTCGTTACCACCCAGCACGATAATGCTGTTGTAGAAGTCAACCTGCTCGTTTGTGCGACGGCGTGCATCCACAACCCCGGTGACCAGACTGCTGTTGTGCGCGCGCAGCAGGTCGTCGATCTGGTGCAGGTAGTCTTGCTGACGCGTCTCCACATCTGGGATAGCCGATTCTGGCCAGATAACGATTGGCGCTTTATCCAGATAAGGTTGCGTGGCGTCGCGGTAGATATTCAGAATCTGTTGCAGTGCATTCGGATCCCACTTTTGCGCTTGGGCAATATTGCCTTGCACCAGCGCAACGTTGACCGCGCGCTCGGGCTGAGGTGTGAACCAGTGGATAAATTTCAGCGGCCACGGGAGCACCAGTAACGCGATAGCGCAATAAAGAGGGAGGGTTTTGCGTCGTGCGGTACCAAAGACCAGCAGTCCGGCAATGATCACCAACAAGAGATTGATACCGTCAACCCCTAGCAGCGGTGCCAGGCCTTGCAGCGGCCCGTCAATCTGGCTATAGCCAAATTGTAGCCAGGGAAAGCCGGTGAGTACCCAACCGCGCAACCACTCAGTGAACTGCCACAGTA
>NZ_JAGFPF010000120.1:0-4743 GCF_025962695.1 Candidatus Symbiopectobacterium sp. NZEC135
GTCGGAGAGATTGAAAACCAGTGAGATAAATGATAAACCTGTACTTCCTGATTACTCACTTGGGAGAAAATCAACGATAGCTATTGGACTCATTATGTTAGGCGGCACAGGATGGTGGTTAGGTTATTCTCGCTACCGGCAGTGGGGACGCGATTCCATTCAGCCTATCTCAGCGGATAACGGTTCGATTTATCCTGCGGAAGCGCGGTATCCTGACCAAAAAATTACTATTGAAAAATACCCTGATAGGCATGAAAAACAGGGCTATACCAATGAGGCTAATGTAACGACGCATTTTCCGAAAGCGCGTGTTTTGTACGTTCGAAAAAGACACATTGAAAAAGAGACGGAGACTAAAAAAAATGCACCAGCATACGATGACGTTAAAATAATTAAACTTACAGATTGTCGCGATGAAAGAGAGCGTTTAGCGCTGTCAGATATATTACGAGTGATTAGCAAAACGATAAGATACCCGATATCCTCATTGATTGAGGAGGGGCGGATAGTGTTAGATTACAGTATCTATGCCAAGGGGTGTGTCGATCACAGTAAGTTTAACTCAATCTCTCAAAAAATTGAAAGTGCTATCAATTCGCTGCTGTCCTGGATTCCTATGTATAACAGAACGCACTTGATTACCCTGATAGCGGCTACCGTCCTGGATATGATCTCTGATGCTATCGAAGGCAAGGAGTTATCATTATCCTATATCGAGGATATTGATAATAATATTATTAATTTGGCGAAGGATATGATCTCTTCTTTATCAACCATACAGATCAATAACATGATAAAGCCTGATGGTCAAAAAGAGATTAATGCCATGACTAATGATGTTAAATATCGCAAAGGGAAATTAATAATCAGAACAGCTCACCCTATAAGAGATATTCCTGTAAAAAACTTTTTTAACCACTTCATCGATGAAAGAAGAAATAAATATCTTTTTTATGAGAACAATCATTGGGTTGTAAATAGAAACATTCAATTTAATCACGAAGTAAAAAAAACCAAGAGATTGATTGATAAGATATGGAGGGATGAAAAGGGGGTGTTTTATTTTAGAAACAGCTCACCCGAGTTTTATGGTGATTCGATTTTAATAAGACATTTAGATGAACTGTATATTGTTATTGGAAATAGAATTTATCCGGCAAAAGAATTTCAAGTCAATCCGAGAGTGTTTCGCTACCTGGCATTGAAACACAGTGTGTATGTCCCTGTTGTACAGCGAGCAGGAAAGTGGGTGTTTGAAAGTAAAATAACCCATTCTGCGAGCAGCGATCTGGTTCATTTTTTAACAGAAAAAGAAAACATCAAAAATAGATTGGTTAGGAATCACGTAGCACACAGCGACGTTGGGCCAATAACATTATCCAGAAAATTCCAGTTCGATAAAAATTACAATCGATATCTAAAAATCAATGAAGGTTATTACAGGGTTAAGCAAGATGTGTTCGGCTCTCTGTATGTTGATGGACATCGAGATATACTTCCCTTGAGAGAAAAAGATAGCCAGTTTTATACAAAATCATACCTTGCAGAAGGACAGTTTTCATACTATAAAAAAGCGTTACAAAAACCTTTTTCCTCCCATGATGATAAAAATTATTATCTAGATAACAGCGTGGTTGAGAGGATGCCCCGTAGTCAGTTATTCATGCAAGCCAAATCCTTTTCTGATGATACTTTTCTTGCTGAACATCAATATGATAGATCCCAAAAAATTGATGGTGCCTACGTTTTAGACGGAAAATATTTTTTTCTTTATAACAATAAAATGATTGCGGTTACAGACTTAGGAAATGATTATTTTTTATTACCGGAGAGACATGCTGATGATGGTATTTTTTTATATAAAAACAGTCGAGGAAATACCTATTATTCTTTTCAAAAAAAAAGTGGTATCAAAATAAATAAATACAATACCAAAACATTGCAATGCAAAGTAAAGCGGCAAGTACCTTCAGGGTGCATGAACGCGTATTATGAAACGGCAGAGTTTACTTCTCTACTTAAACGGAATGTCGATAATGGCATTAAATTGTTCAACGCAAAGGAAATGTTAGAGCCATACCGCGATCTTGACGGTTTTTACCGAAATAAAAATGATGAAAATAAGCTCTATTATTTTTTTAATGATAATGTTTATTTTCATGCCAGTGAAGTGGACAGCGCCGAAGATAGAATTGCACCTGTTTATTTTAAACTGTATGGAAAAAATGCAGAGGGCGAAATAAACCCCAGTTTCGTCATTTCAGATGTCTGCATCATAAAAGATTTTTATGATAAAAAAACTATCGTGAGTACGCCTATAGAAGCACAAGAAATCGTATTGGACTTAGACAAAACGTATTCACAAAAATTACTAAGGTGGCAGCAACGCAGTTCGGAAGGTATCATCGCTGAAAAGGGAAGTGAAGATATTGAGCAGTTATTACGCAAGTTACATGAAAAATTTGATAGTGATGAAGTCACAAAACTGTTTGATTTGAGCAGCAAAAAGAGCATTACTTCCATAATAGATGCCGATTATTATATTAATAATGCAATAAAAGAAATCATCAACAGGCCTGATTCATTTGATTATATAACGTTAGCGTCAATAGAGAATGAAAAGAGTGATGTCATTTTATCAGCGATATTCAATGAAGCCTATAGTAATGCAATAGAAATGGTTGATAAGTCAAGTCGATTTGTCAAAAGCGATCGTTATTTAGCTGATGAGTATATCATTGAGCGGTTAAAGATTTCTGATAAAAGAGTGATTGACATTTTTATTGATTCATTCACTAAGATCTCAGGTAGAATAAATCAGTTGTTTAGCATGCATAATAAAGAAAATATTATTCTTATTGTCAGAAACAAAAACCATCCGATAGCATCGGATAAGAAAAATATAGATGTGAATCGTAATGTTTTAGGTTTTTCATTTATTAATGACCCTCTTGATCGGGTTTTTTTAAATACGGATATCATCCCTGATGATTTGACCATGAATGCGAGTGATTATGAGGGATTTAGCCAGCAAGAGTACTATGTAAACTTGATGTCTGGAACACTCTGCCATGAAGCCATACATGCATTAGGCAATCCTGATGATTACTTTTATCATCGAATAGATGAAAATGGGAAACTGCAACAGGTTGAGGACGCTATCGACCGGATTGAGTATTTTATCCTGACGGGAAATGCATTCAATGATCGATTTGTCTATCTTTGTAAATCATATTTTATGAGCAACCCTATATATGCTGGAGTCAATATAGAGAGTCTGATGAAACCAGCCGTGTTTCATCAGCTTTTCGTCAGGGATAATTATCTTCGCGCTATCGTTCTGTTAAATAACCCGGATACATTAACGCTGCTGATTCGTGATTTTGCACGGGATCATGTTTTGCTGTTATAACCGGACTTGTTTGTCTTATTTAGATGTCATGCACGATGATAATTTTCTCTGTAAGTAGTCATAGGGCTAATAGCTAATGATATTTATTAATGACGAGTTATGTTGGTAACAATCGGAGCATTTATTGATGCATGTAAAAACAAACCAAAAGCATTCATTCGAAAATTTGCCTTATTGTAAAAATTTCAATGAAATGACTACCGCTCATCGATTACATCATCAGCCCAATGGCCGGCCTGTTGCATCGGCGGCGAGAAAAACCTTGGCCGAGGAAGCGAACCCGCGGGCGGATGTGTTCAGCATATTTTCGTTTATTACACGGGTTTTCTCGTTCGGCACATCCTTACCACGACGTACTGACGAGAGTGCGTTTTCTCACATATCCCTCTCGGGGCAAAAGCTGATAGATGAAAGTGAGGCGTTGAAAGAGAAAACAAGAGGTGTTAATGAACAGAAAATTGGGTTCAATCTGACAAAAAAGCAAGCATTGGTTTTTGGCAGTCTGCTCCTTGGCGCTGGATTTGCCGGAGTTGTTTATTATCGCAATAACCACTCCCCCCAAAAACAGCATAGTGATAAAAATAATTATCACAACGATCGGGGTATTTATTTGGACATTAAAAATTCTTCTGAATATCCCTATGAAATGAATGACGATGATTTTGTGAACCCTTCCATTTACACCGACAAAACTATTATTGGCATTCCTGATCCTGTAACTGGATTGTGGCAAATATCAGAAGAGGAGTTTTACAATGATATTTCTGTGATAAATCAGTTGGTAGTATCCAGTTTTGACGACGGTTACGTTGTAGATCATGCTAACGCCCCTCCTGATAGAGTGGCGCGACAGAGCAGAAGAGTAATTATTAAAAATAAAAACATACTGAGTGAGATAATTAATCTTACACGCGATGAAAAAATTGACCGGCATTTAAGAAATGAATTTCATCATATTTTTAGGCGTTCAGAATCATCACCAGATGTAAAAAAAATTGAAAATAAAAGAGAAAGAAATATCAGGCTGTTGTTAAAGTGTATTCAGTATACGCATAAATATATCTATGGCGCTTTTGCTAATGAAATAAATAACCTGTCCTTTTTTCTTGCAAATATCCATTTGGTAAAGCTATGGCGGATTGTTGAAAGCTTGTCTAAAAAAGATAAAAGAACAGTTCGTGTTTTAATAAAAGAACATAACGCTATGTTCAAAGGGAAAACCCATCATTTTTCTTTCCTCGAAAATAATCATAAGCGAAAGAGAACAAATAAGAAACGTCCTGGCGTTGATGGGAAAGTCGATCCCTACCTTTCTGTCAATAAAAACAAAA
>NZ_JAGFPF010001210.1:0-656 GCF_025962695.1 Candidatus Symbiopectobacterium sp. NZEC135
GGTGGCGCACGCCAGTGCGGAGATAAAGCCGAGGAAGAAGTTGCCGCCTACCGCATCGGCCAAATGCACCGCGGCCATGTTATTCCCGCCAATCAATGCGCCTGCGGCATCTTTAAAGGCGGGATTGGCGCTGACCAGTACAATGGCACCGAAGCCGATAATAAAGGTCAGGAAGTAGAAATAGCCCATAAACCCGGTGGCGTAAAACACACTTTTACGTGCTTCGCGTGCATCGCTCACCGTAAAGAAACGCATCAGAATATGGGGTAAGCCTGCGGTACCAAACATCAGGCCCAGCCCGAGCGACAGCGCCGAAATCGGGTCCGAAACCAGTCCGCCGGGGCTCATGATGGCAATGCCTTTCGGGTGGACCGCCACTGCTGCTTTGGAGCAGCAGCACGGCTTTGATAATCTGTACCCAGGTGGTGGCGAGCATTCCGCCAAACAGCACATACATCACCATCAGAATACCGACCAGCACGACGGCAACGTGGTAGTTCAGGCCGAACAGCAGCTCTATCAGTTTGCCTGCGCCGACCATCTGGGCGATGAGATACAGCGCTACCACCACCAGCGAGCCGCAGGCGGAGAGGGTGCGAATCGGTTTTTGTTGCAGGCGGTAAGATGCTACATCGGCAAAGGTATAGCGCCCGAGA
>NZ_JAGFPF010001211.1:0-655 GCF_025962695.1 Candidatus Symbiopectobacterium sp. NZEC135
ATTCCGCCGTGATGAAAATGGCTTTTTTTGGTTCGTTGGCCGCCATGACGATATGTTCGTTTGTGGGGGAGAGAACATCTGGCCGGGTGAAGTTGAAAAGCTATTGGAAAGCCACCCTCAAGTACAACAAGCCTGTGTTGTGCCAGTGACGGATGATATCAAAGGACAGAAACCGGCTGCATGGGTGATCCTCAGAGCCGGAGAGTCAGTCGACCCATCGGAATTGAAAAACTGGGTGCTGCAACACGGTCCGGCGTATCTGCATCCACGTCATATTTGGCTCACTGACCACTTTCCCTTGGCGGGAACCAACAAGATCGACCGTCGAGCATTACAGACGGCAGCGGAGCAACGCGTAAACAGAGGGAACGCGCATGACCTTTAACTGGCATAACCCCTATCTCACCCCCCGTACCCCGGTATTTGCACGTAATGTCGTCTCAACGTCGCATCCCCTCGCTGCACAGGCGGGAAACCGTATTTTAATGGAAGGGGGGAATGCAGTGGATGCGGCGATCGCAGCAGCAGCCACGTTAACGGTGGTAGAACCGGTATCAAACGGATTGGGCAGTGACGCTTTCGCACTGGTATGGGCGGACGGGAAATTGCACGGACTGAACGCATCTGGCCCGGCACCAGCGGCCTGGGATGTGAA
>NZ_JAGFPF010001212.1:0-655 GCF_025962695.1 Candidatus Symbiopectobacterium sp. NZEC135
TGCCGCACTTTTCCAGCGCCTTATCGGCGGGTAAATAGCCCATGCGCGACGTTGCCTCTGCCGCCCCGTACATCACAATAAACGCTCTGCCGCTCTCCTGCGCATAGCGGGCAAATTCGAGATGTAAATCGGGGTGAAGCTTACCTCCCGCCTGAGTCAAAGTTTTGAGTGACGGAAGTTTCATCGTCATGAAGCGCAGTTTTTTTAGCATTTCATAGGTATAAGGCACTCCGGCGATCGAACTGGCTTCATAGTCCTTGATAAAAGCCCAAAACTCTCTTTGCATGATGCCACGGGTTGTCAGCAATATCGTAGCGCCGCGCAGTAAATGGCTGTTGATGATCGACAGCCCGTATACGTAGTTCATGGGCAAATTCAACACCGGACGTCCACCGCTGTCGATCGCCAGATAGTCTGCAATACTGGTCGCATTACTCAGCAAATTAAGGCGGCTTTGCCGCACCAGACGCGGACTCCCCGTTGAGCCCGACGTAGACATCAGCAGCGCCAGGCTCTCATGCATCGGGTAACCACCGAGCCCCGTGGACACCAGTTCATAGTTTGCCACGGTAAAAAGCGCATCATGACAGGGTCCATTCTCGCCGAATGGCCGCCACAGATAACCCGGGCGATAGGTCGCGATAAGTTGGTCACA
>NZ_JAGFPF010001213.1:0-654 GCF_025962695.1 Candidatus Symbiopectobacterium sp. NZEC135
GCGCAGGATTTCACACCACTCAGTGACGCGCGCGCCAGCGCCGATTACCGCATGCAGCTCGCCAGGAATTTGCTGCTGCGTTACTTCTTCTGCTTACAAGGTGAAGACGTCACCATGGAGGTTACGCACCATGTCGAATAACACCGAGTCGCATAACATCTTGCAGCCTACACTCACCCAAACGGCGTTGCAGGCGCAATTCTCTCAGCCGCTGTCTGGCGCTGTTGGGCACAGCCGTATTCACGAAAGTGCCGCCCTGCACGTCAGCGGGGAAGCACGTTACATCGACGATCGACCCGAACCGGAGGGGCTGCTGCACCTCTGCCCGCGCCTGAGCGATCACGCCCATGCCCGCATTCTGAAGATTGATGTTGAACCCTGCTATCGCATTCCCGGCGTGGTGGCGGTGCTGACCCGGCAGCAGATCCCAGGTAACCCGGATATCGGTGCACTGGCTCCGGGCGATCCGTTGCTGGCCGATGAGGAAGTGAACTATGCCGGGCAGATGGTGCTGGTGGTAGCGGCAGAATCCCGTGAGGCGGCGCGATTGGGCGCGCGGGCGGCAATCATCGACTACGAGGTGCTGACACCGATACTGGATGTGCGTGAAGCGCTGGAAAAGCAACATTACGTTGAACGCCCCTTTGTGCAGCA
>NZ_JAGFPF010001214.1:0-644 GCF_025962695.1 Candidatus Symbiopectobacterium sp. NZEC135
GACGAAGTCTTCCCCGCCGCGACAGCGCGGCTGGCACAAAACAATCGCCGCTGGAGTGAAAACTGGATGCTGGGCGTCGCTGCTGCTTCCTGGATTTCCTGGGCCTGCGGCACGGTGATCGGCGCGTTATTCGGTAATGGGCCGCTGAAGGAGTACCCCGCCGTCGAGGCGGCGCTCACCTTTATGTTGCCTGCATTGTTCCTCAGCTTTCTGCTGGCTTCTTTTAAAAAACGGCAAAGTGTGGTGGTGGTGTGCGCGCTGAGTGGCGCACTGCTTGGGTTACTGCTGTTCTCCATTCCGGCCGCCATTTTAGTCGGTATCGGCAGCGGGGTGGGCCGCGCCCTCGTTCTTTGCCCCCGGCAGCGCCTGCGCCGCCGCTCTGTTTCTTGCGCCCCCCGCCATGGATCAACAGCGGGAGAAATCCTTATGAATACCCAAATAGTGCTGATTGGTGTGTTGGTTGGCATGGTGAATTTTTTGTTCCGCTACCTGCCGCTGCGTCTGGGAACCAGCCGCGCCTCCGGCTCGCTTAAGCGCGGCAAGGTAGGCGCGGTGCTCGACAGCATTGGTATAGCGTCTATCTGCGCACTGCTGATCGTCTCCAGCGTCCCGGAGATTCAACAGCACACCAACAAGCTGCTGCC
>NZ_JAGFPF010001215.1:0-652 GCF_025962695.1 Candidatus Symbiopectobacterium sp. NZEC135
GCCATTTCTACCGTCGCGCCTGGAGCGCGTTACGTAGCGGCACCTCCAATATGGACGTGCTGGTCACGCTGGGAACCAGCGTAGCCTATCTGTTCAGCCTGTTCACGCTGCTGACCACGCCGCACGGTCATCTCTATTTTGAAGCCAGCGCCGCGATCATTACGCTGGTGCTGTTGGGTAAGCTGCTGGAAAGCAGAGCGAAAACCAAAACCGGTGCTGCCATTGAAGGCCTGCTCAACCTGCAACCGCCCATCGCCCATGTGGAAGTGGACGGTGAGATTGAGGATCGCGATGTGGCCAGCCTGCACAGCGGCGATATCTTTGTGGTGCGTCCCGGTGAGAGTGTTCCTGTTGACGGCATCATTCTCGATGGCCTCTCGGAGGTCAATGAATCGATGCTGACCGGCGAGAGTGTCCCGGTAGTGAAAGCGGTGGGTGCCGAAGTATTTGGCGCGACGCTTAACCAAAGCGGCATGCTGCGTGTCAAAGCCACCGGTGTGGGGAGCAATACGGCGCTGGCGCGTATCATTCGTATGGTCGAAGACGCACAGGGCTCAAAAGCCGCAGTGCAGCGGTTGGCCGATAAAATCTCGTCGGTGTTTGTGCCGGTGGTGGTAGCCATCGCGCTGCTTACCTGGTTGACACACTGGTT
>NZ_JAGFPF010001217.1:0-651 GCF_025962695.1 Candidatus Symbiopectobacterium sp. NZEC135
GTATTCCCAAGGCATTGATGTTTGTCGCTATAAGCTACGCTGGAGAAAAGCGTCAATATCATTCATTGCCTGACGGCGAGCCTCTGGTGTTGGATTAATCATCAGATGGTCGGCATAGCCGTTGAGTAATGCACTGAGTTGGCGGGTGACCTGCATCACATCGATATCCTTCGTGACATTCGCTGCAATAATGTCGCTCAATAACCGATCCCAGGCATGGGTCATTGCTAACGCCAATTCGGCATAACGCGCTTCACGAATAGCTTTGCGCCACAATGCGCTATAAAGCTGCCAGATAGCATCGGTAGTTTCGGGTAAATATCCGGTAATAAACGCGCGCAGCTGTTGCTCGGGCGGCGCTGCCTGCACGGTTTGGGTGAAATTATCTAAATCGGTCAGCATAAAACGCGAATAAGCGTCGAGACACAGTGTCTGCCAGTCCGAAAAATAGTGGTAAATATGGCTGCGTGAGAGATTCAATGCTTCTGTTAACTCGCGCGTAGTGACATTTTCACTGCCCTTTTCGATAAAAAGGGCAATAGCGGTATCCAGAATTTTTTCCCGCAGTGTGGTGCGATCTTCTTTCATACTTTTGTCCGCATTGACTTTGAGCAATCGCTCAAATACACTTTGTTCGGTTTTGAGCAGGTG
>NZ_JAGFPF010001218.1:0-651 GCF_025962695.1 Candidatus Symbiopectobacterium sp. NZEC135
CGTGTCATCATGGCTGACGCTGTTGCCAGGTCGCCAGTAATGCAGGGCCAGATCCGGGCCAATGGCCGGGTTATCCGTGAGATAACCATCGCGCTTGAGAAAGAAATGCCGCGTTTGCTCAACCGCCATCAGCGCCAGCAGATAACCCTGATATGAACAGGCCGACTCCATCGATAACAGATGCGGAATGGCAATGGTAGGGCGCGGGCTCCCGCCAACGCCCAAAATGCGCTGCTCGATGTCTCGCGCCAGCTGGGTGATGGTAGCTGGCGTGCGTGCATCATCATCCATGCTGTAAAGCTGCCATTCAAAGTAAGGCACCAACAGAATATGGCGCTCGTTAAAAGCACGCATCGGTTGGCGCACAGCGATATCGGCCTCAATCAACGCATCAGAGAGCGCTTCGCCCTGACGGTTCTTGGCATAGCGTTTCAGCCAGTCAGCATCGTGCAGCAGGCTGTCGCAAAACATGGATTGCGTTTCCGCATAAGCCATCGATGTAGGCGGAAACTCCTGCGAGAAGCAAGGTGCATTTTGACGGATATTGGCAAAATGCGCCGCATGGCCGCCTTCATGAAACAGGGTGTTGATACCCGTTGCGCCGCTGCCCACTTGGTCCGGTTTAGCCAGGCTGGTGAAATTGATTTTTGC
>NZ_JAGFPF010001216.1:0-651 GCF_025962695.1 Candidatus Symbiopectobacterium sp. NZEC135
AGATGGGCGGTGCTGTTCGTGGAATGCTGCACGCCACGCGCCGAGCTGTCCGCTCCAGTGACGGTGATGGGGATGCTGCTGCTGGTAGTGGAGTCGGGTTTCACGCTGGGTTTGCAAGGTATCGCGCTGGCGAAGCAGCTCGGCCAGTTGCTGCTGCTCGTTCTCGCGCTGCGTTTGCGTTTGGGTCAACGCCGAGAGATGCTGGGCGCAGCGCTCCCCTTGACGGGCGATGTGCTGATCGAGCGGTATGACGTGTTGCTCGATCAGCGTTTCTTCCTGCTGGCGCGCGGCACTGTGTTGCTGCTGTGCCTGTTGCGCTTGCAGGAACAACTGCTGTTGCTGCTGATGTGCGGTCTGGCTGGCGGTGTGCTGCTGGGCTAACTCGGTTTCCCGCGTTTGTGCAGCAACCCGTGCCAATTGAGTACGCTCGCACTCGCGCAGCAAGGGACGCAATTTTTCGGCGGGCTCGTCACGTTCCAGACGTAATCGATCGGGCTCGGCGTCACGTTGCGCCTGCTCGGCCGCCTCGGCTTGCTGCTGCTTGTGGCGCAAGTCCTGTTGTAGATGCCGTTCTTGCGACAGCCATTGCTGGTGTGTCAGCGCTTGCTCACGTTTTTCCCGTAACCCTTGTTCTTCCTGCTGTTGCTGTGC
>NZ_JAGFPF010001190.1:0-667 GCF_025962695.1 Candidatus Symbiopectobacterium sp. NZEC135
CGCTGATAAGGCCGATTACACCCAGTAACTCAGGCCACTTCAGATAAAACACAAACGCCTGATCGATGCGTATTCTCCCCACCATGGCGCGCAATAGCGTCTTGCACAGGCAGGAGACAATCAGACACTTCACCAGAAACACCGCCACACCGGCGATCCCTTCCGGGCCGTTGGGGAAAAACAGCGTGATGCCCAGCGCCACGACCACCAGTGTTTTCAAGGCAGACATCAGATGGAACAGTGCCAGCGCGGGGCCGGTGTATTCCAGAATGGGCCCTTCCAGCACTTCGGACTCCGCTTCCGGGATATCAAACGGGGCAATGCCGAGGTTGGCGGGCATAAACAGCACGTAGGCCGCCAGCGCAGGCCACATCCAGGGACCGAACACAAACGCGCCGTGCTGCTGCTGATAGGCAACGATCTCGGACAATGAAAAGGTTACCCAACCGCCTTGCGCCAGCCCGGTTTTTAGCGCCACGCTTGCCAGTGCCAGCAGCAACGGTCCTTCGTAGGCCAAAACCAGCGCCATTTCGCGGGAAAAACCGATGGCACCGTACACCGAACCTGAGCAGGAACCGGCTAGCATCAACACCACGGCAGGCACGGTGAGCAAATACAGCAGTACCAGCAGGTCTCCCAACGCGGTAACGGGCTGATAGATCTGCGC
>NZ_JAGFPF010000121.1:0-4726 GCF_025962695.1 Candidatus Symbiopectobacterium sp. NZEC135
CGGCGGTAACCTTTGCTGAAAGAGAAAAGATGTACGAGAAATAGTGTACAGGTAAGTGCAACGAGGGCAATTACCAGCAGACCGGGTACAAAAACGCCCTCAATATTGAAATCATTGATCATTAGCAGGCTCCATTTTCTGAACGCTTAATGCGCAGTAAAGATCAACCAGTTGATCAACATAATGCCGCGATAGTTCATCTGTTACGCTCAAGCTGCGCTCAGTCAGACTGGCGATCCGTTGAAGTAAGGTGTCAATATCTGTCGAGTATGTAAGAAGAGTGAGCACTTCTTTTATTTCTTTGTTCGCATGCGCATCACATCGGCGTAATCGCATTACACACAGCCCTATACGCAGGGCGTACAACAAATGATGTGCCCGTTCCGGTGACTGTCCGCTGCGCTGCAATCGCGGCAGTATCAACGCTGCCCGATCGATCATAAGGTTGGTCCAGAGGGTTTCGTCTGTATTCAGCTTACCTTCCACGCTGCGGTTAATATCTCGCTGGCATAATTGAAGCAGCCGTTTTATCGCCGAATCAGCCTGCACAGTTTGCAGTAGGCTCATGCCGAGCACTGCAAAACCAGTAGCAAAAAATAGTGCGATAGAGGTATTCACCGCCACGGCAAAATCCCCGCTGTAGTGGGCACCCAGCTCGCACAAAATAGGCAGCGTCAGTGTGATCCCCATAGCCATAAACGTGGTAGGCGGTCTGGCCTGGAGCGATCCGGCCAGCAGATATACCGGAGCTAAAACCGTTACCAGCACGATAAAATCACTGACTTGTGGTAGTAGAACGAAGCTGTAGATCAGGCTTATCACAACGCCCCAGAAGGAGCCGATAATGTACTTAACAATATGCGGGGCAGGCGTATCGAAGCTGCCAAACAGTGTGCAACAAACGCCAAGGATAGAAACCGCCGTACCACCATCAGGCCATGCCGAGAAAATCCACACCAGACAGCCGCTCATAATGATGGCGAAAGCGCCCAGTGCGGTGCGGGCAGCAGTAAGAGGATCGCGGTGGAATACATATCCTTTCACGGTATTCTTTTCCGAGTGCGCAGGCGTCTGTTTCGCGTGATGAATGGCATCCGAAAGACGATAGCACTGCTGCACAAGGACAATGGCCTCTAACAGGTAGCGCATAAAACTTACACGCAGCGCTTCTTCAAACGTCAGCTCATACACTGAATAGCGCTGTAGTAATTTTTCACTCCTTTTTTTGAGCGCTTCACCCTCGCTTTTGAATTTTCCTTCATCTTTGCAGGCCAGCCAGACCTCAACATCACCCAGCAGAATTTGCACATCTACAGGTATCGTCGCTATCAGAGCTAAACGGTCGCGTAACTCACAGTTAACAATGACTAATCGGGCAAGCCGATCATGAAGCCTTTTTCTCGCTTGCCGGACCGGTACAGAGAACGCAAAATCATAAGGGATATGATGGCTGATACCCTGCAGGAACTGTAATGCCAGTGCCATATGCAGCGGCCCGGAAACAGCGTCGGGTTTGCCTGCTAAAGTATCTGCGACACGCTGTCGCGCCGAGAGCAGCGTCTGCGACAATTTACTGTTGAACTGGCCCGTTATGCGCGCGGGCAATACATAGCGATGAATAAGTGCCGCGCAGAAGATACCGATCATGATTTCCTGTACCCGAACAATAGCGATGTTAAAAATCGCACCAGGATCGGATACCGCAGGGAAGCCAATCAGACTCGCAGTGTAACCAGCCAGAACAAAACCATAGGCGCGGGGCGTGCGTTCCAGCAAAGATAAATAGAGGCAGAAGGTGATCCAGCCCGTCAGTATCACACTGAAAAATAACGGCATATTCACAAAAGCAGGTACAATTAATACCGTTATGCCCGCGCCGACTACCGTTCCCACCAGACGATACAGACTTCTGCTCAGCGACGCTCCGACGGAGGTTTGGGAAACAATATACACGGTGATAATTGCCCAAGAAGGCCGCTCCAGGCCAATTGACAGTGCAATGTAGTATGCGAGCATCGCTGCGGCAAAACTCTTCGCGGAATAGAGCAGAGCGTTCGCATCATTCAGTAGTGAAGGAGAAGCCATACCGCGAAGACGTTGGCATATCGTGTGTAAAAAATGAAAGTAACTCGCGTTAATTTTTTTCATGCCGGAAATTATTACCGGCTTGCATATCCACTTAAATACTCTATTCTGTCAAAAAATACCTAAATGTTGCCAATCTATGTTACCCCCACTCGCCAATACGCTGTTTGATCCGGATGCCACCCCCTGCCCCGCAGTCGCGCGTCATTTGGATTTTGTCGATTACGCGGCCGAAGTGCCTGTGCATACGCACCGCAAAGGGCAATTGATTATTGCCCTCTATGGGGCGGTCATTTGTCGCGCCGAAAATGATATCTGGATCGTGCCGCCTGATTGTGCCGTCTGGATCCCTGGGGGAGTGCCGCACAGCGCCAAAGCTACTTGGAATGCGCATCTCAACTATCTGTTTATCGAACCCGGAGCTGTCGCGCTGCCGGAGCGATGCTGTACTCTGGCAATTTCCAGTCTGATTAAAGAACTTGTTGCCCGTTTAACCCGCGAGGGCGTCGAATATCCACCGGAAAGCCATCCCGCCAGACTGACCAGAGTAACACTCGATGAATTAGCCACCATGCCTCAGCAGAAACTGAGCCTCCCTGTGTCGTCGCATCCTAAAATCCGCGCCATGGCCGATGCTCTGGTCAGTCAACCTGATGACAGAAGCACATTCAAAGCATGGGCAAAAAGACTGGCGCTTAGCGAGCGTTCTCTAGCGCGTTTAATGCTGCGCGAAACCGGGTTGACGTTCGGACGCTGGCGTCAGCAACTGCAACTGATAATTGCTCTCCAGGAACTGGCTAGCGGCGTTTCGGTTCAGAATGTTGCAGCTAATCTGGGGTATGAATCGGTTAATGCGTTTATCACCATGTTCAAAAAAACAATGGGCAGTACACCCGCGCACTATTTTGCCGAACGGAAAACAAGCGCATACTTAACCGATATTTAGCGACATCAGGTTATCCAAGAAACCAGAGGTGAGTCATAGAGCCGTATGCAGCATCCTGACGTATCCGTCTCCCTGTGCGGGGTACCGCACCACAGAATCTTTACCACATGGAACCTCCAGCCAGGACCATATTGCCTCAGCCGCCTTAACGATAACAAGAATCAAAGGACAGTATTATATCTGCTGGATCGGTCTATACATGATCGGGAAGCACAATCAATTTAGCATTGTGTCAAGGAAGTAGTTGAGCATATATGTTTTGACCACACAGAACACTTCTATGACCATGCTTCATAGCGTATTGCTACCAGAGTGGTAACGCCCCCCTGACTGAAATTCGCAATGAATGTATTTAACCGCATCTTTTTATTCTCTTCATAATCACGCTAAACCATAACGCCGTTGCAACAGCGACACGCTGGAAACTGCCCTGCAGCATCCCCCTTCACCACATCATTATCCAACTAACGACGTATTTATTTTACTACAAAACCGTACTAAGGGCCTTCCCGTCCGTAATAAGGGGTCCTCGACTTCCCCTAAGTTTTCTGCTGTGTTTTTTTATTTTCTCTGGACATATACCAGTTATTCCACAACAGGAGAATACGATGACATCACATCAGTTATTACGTTTAAAACAGGTCGAAGATAAAACCGGCCTAAAACGCTCCCAGATTTACCTGTATATGAAAAGTGGTTCGTTCCCACGGTCTATAAAAATTGGACCGGCAAGTGTGGCATGGCTCGAATCGGAAATTGATGAATGGATCAACCTTAAATTAGCCGGGCGAGAAGCCAGTTGAAGACACCTGTCTGTTTTACCATCTTCCCGAACTACAGAGTGAGGAGATAATATGATGATCCCATCAGTTAATTACACCATTCTGACAGATGCTTTGCGCGCTTTGCATGAAGGGAATATTCGTTACTGCGAATTACTGGGATTTACTTTCGACGAAATGAATGCGCTCAGTCAGCTATCACTTGATGAACTCTTTGCCGTCAGCCGGATGGCAGCTCCTTTTATTGCGGTCACAGTCCGTCATGATGTTTTGCATCATTTACTGGCGCAGGCTCACCAGGAATACCTGCGACATCAGCAGATTAACAAGGCCATCCGCTTGGGTGGTTCTATCGCATTGCTCAACCAGTTTTTTGGCCTGACGTCTAATGACGTCTGCCTTCGCCGTCGGTTACTGGGTGTCAGCGTGCCGTATGGCCGGACGCCTGAACCGGATGAGAAGACGGATGCTTCTATCTGGCGGCAATGGCAACAACGCCGGGTGGAAAACTTGGAGTCGCCAGATGCGCTGATGGCCATGATGCAGATAACTGAAGTCCTGCTACCAAGGTTCCAAAGACTGTCTCTCACCACAGTCTGGAAGCGCATTACACTCTGCGAAAAGGAAGCCGCCAACAGGAGGGCATCACATGCCGGATGAGATCGACCGCGATCAGGAGTTCAATGAACAACGACTGGAAGAGATGATTGAACAGAGCCGTTTCAAACCAGGAACAACACCATCATTATTCCACTGCCGTTTATGCGGTAAACCTATTCCTGAAAAACGACGGCAAGCACTACCGGGCGTAACAACCTGTACGGAATGTCAGGATAAACTTGAACGCCGTCGGTGTTAAATGTGAGCCAAAAGACGTATGAGTAATAAACTCTCATACGTCTTTATCTGTATC
>NZ_JAGFPF010001219.1:0-640 GCF_025962695.1 Candidatus Symbiopectobacterium sp. NZEC135
CTGGCGCAGGAACTGCGCAAGATCCCGGCGGAGTCGGTGCTCTATCTCGGCGCGCTGCCGGAGCTTTCTGTCAGTTTCCTGCGCGAGCAGGGGTTTCGGATGGCGTGGGCAGAGGATCCGCGGCAGGTGAATTTTCTCTATGCCAACAGCTACGAACGCTCAGCGGCAGCAGCGGCTTTTGAAGAGTATTTGCTGCATCACCCGATGCCGCAGGCGCTGTTCACCACCTCGTTTCCGCTGTTGCAAGGGGTGATGGATGTTACCCTCAAGCAGGCGTGGGCCCGGTGCTTTCGGTGGCGCAGCGCCATCGTGAAGTGGCTGAACGGGTGCTGGAGTTGGTGCTGGCAAGTTTGGATGAACCGAAGAAGCCCAAGCCCGGTTTGACCCGCATTCGGCGCAGTCTCTACCGGCGTGGTTCACTCAGTCGTCGTTAGTTTGGGATTATTCCTAATAAAAAAGCCATCCGTTATCAGGATGGCTTTTTTGTTGCCTGCGTTTTAGTGGCGGCCTGAATTTCAGCCCGGCACCGCAACGCGAAACAGACGGCGACAGTAATCGAGAAAGTACCCGTAGGCGACACCCATCACCCTGGATATCAACACATTGCTGGTTACCGCCGCAACGATCTGCTGCGGGGTGG
>NZ_JAGFPF010001223.1:0-649 GCF_025962695.1 Candidatus Symbiopectobacterium sp. NZEC135
ATTCAACTGTTAGACACACGTCAGGTAGACAAAACCGACGCGGCGCAGAAAGATCGTGCTTACCGCATGCTGTTTAACCGTAAATTTTCGGAAGAGGCGCAAACCTGGATGCAGGAACAACGTGCAGCCGCTTACGTGAAGATCGTTAACGGCAGCGACAGCAGCTCAGCACAATGACCACAACCACGTCTCGTATCGTGATCACCCCCGGCGAACCCGCCGGGATTGGTCCCGACCTCATCATTCAATTGGCCCAGCGCGACTGGCCGGTAGAACTGGTGGTGTGCGCCGACCCCACGTTGCTGGGTAGCCGAGCGAAGCAGTTGGGTCTGCCGTTAACGCTGCGAGACTACCAACCCGGAACCCCTGCCAGCGCGCAACGTCCGGGCTCGCTGACGATATTGCCGGTGTCATTATCCGCAGAGTCTTCTCCCGGCGAGCTTAACGTCGACAACGGCCTGTACGTGGTAAACACGCTGGCTCGCGCCTGTGATGGCTGCCTGAGCGGCGAGTTTGCCGCACTGGTAACCGGGCCGGTGCATAAAGGTATCATCAACGATGCCGGTGTGCCTTTCAGCGGACACACCGAGTTTTTCGCCGATCGCAGCGGCTGCGAAAAAGTGGTGATGATGCTGGCAACCGAGGGACT
>NZ_JAGFPF010001220.1:0-649 GCF_025962695.1 Candidatus Symbiopectobacterium sp. NZEC135
GGCGATAGTGCCGAAGATGACAACGGTGGCGACGGCAATCGCGACGCTGTCGCCCTCCGCCTTGACCGTTGGCGCGGTGGCGAGCACCGCTGCGGCGCCGCAAATGCTGCTGCCTGCACCGATGAGATATACTGTCTTGTCATCCAGGCCAAGCAGGGTTTTACCCAGATAGCAGGCAAGAAGAAAGGTGGATGTCAGCACCAATGCGTCAATGATGAGCCCGCTGATACCCAGTGCAGCAATATGTTGCAGGCTGAGACGAAAGCCATACAGCACAATGCCTAAACGCAACAGATGATGCTTTGACCAATTAACGCCATCATCACAGTAGCGTTGCAGGTGTGGATAAAGCGTGTTGCCGAGCAACGCGCCGCCAACCATGGCAAGGGTGAGTGAACCCAATCCCATGCGGGCAACCGAGGGCAGCGCGGCCAGTTGCAGCAAACCGACGGTCATAAGGGCAATAAAAAGCAAGCCAGGCAGCTTGCACAAAAGCGGATGGCTTGATTTATCGCCTTGAATTATAGAAAGAGATGCCATTGCAATACCTGTTTGAAGTCGAGCTAATCTGGGACATAGCCTATGATGAGTGGTCATAAAAGAGAAATTGATTATATGCTTATAACCTATTGCTATTTCCGGTAAGGGC
>NZ_JAGFPF010001221.1:0-649 GCF_025962695.1 Candidatus Symbiopectobacterium sp. NZEC135
GGAGCGTGTTAATGATATTTTCCTGTTCGCGGGTAAACACCGGGTGCTGATTATGCGTACTCATGTGCCAGGTTTTGGATAATGGTTCAAGGTATACCGGAACATACTCGTGAGAGCCTGAGGCTTTTCGCAGTACGATCTCAAACTTTCCCTCTCCATTTTTTTTCAGGTCGTAGTATTCTCCGTACAGCGGTATCTGCTTTTTCCCTTCCCTCACTTCAACATTAAGATGGGTGGCATCGAAGGTGTCCGCATATCGCCACGCGAGCGTGTCCTCATCGACAATCACCTTTCTCTGCAATAACTCAGGTTTTGCGGCATAAGGATGGTATGTCATAAATTCATTGGGTTTATCCGTCGGTTTCAGAAAAATCGTTTGGCCTTCGGTATGGATAGCGGTATTACCGGGTTGAAGCTCAAGTAAAATTTCTTTCTTAATCCCATTTTTCGGATTTCGGACATAATAAGCCGCCCTGTTCTGGCCCGGCGTAGTATGCCGCAATTCAGTCGGTCTCATTTTACGGGCAACACCACGGGATTTGAACGCGATACTATCAACATCGAGAGATGTTGCAATCTCAGCAATATTTAGTCGAAGAAAGCGTTCAGCACAAATCTCATCACCTTGATTTTTATAGTACTCACGGCG
>NZ_JAGFPF010001222.1:0-649 GCF_025962695.1 Candidatus Symbiopectobacterium sp. NZEC135
TATCCAAAAGTGATGCGAAAAGTATATTTCACAACACGGGAAAAACAATAAAAACGCCAGAATCAAAACAGCTGAGCAATGAAATATGCAAAGTCCTACGCCATGTATCCCATCAGCACGTAAAGCAGATATATACTACCTGGATGAAGAACTGCGGTGTCACCCTAACGCCTAAAACACCCGATGGGTGTTGTTACTCGGATTTTATGCATGACCACAGCAATATTATCGGCAGCGTGATTGCAGAAAGCAAAGAAGCCGTTGTGGTCGTTGATAAATTGCAAGCTAATCGTTTGATAAAAATCTTTTTCGACGGTGAATCACCGGGCATGATCAAAGATCAAACAGAGGCATTTAATCGTTATTACGGCGATGGTACCGCCAGTACGTTATCCGGTCGAGCGATTGTGTTAAACAATATCAGCGGTTATCCGCTGTCACAGGTACACCGTTTTCACGAAAATGCCGATGTCGATTTTGTGAAAACGGTGGCAAGAATGATTGATAAAGATGTGCATTCAATGGGATTGTCCAAGGATGATTTCTTATACAACGCGCAACATGAAAGGTTCCTCCCCATCGAGATGGAAACGCTCAAGGTCAACGCCATTAACCATGAGGCTTTGCAGTCAGCGCTGATCTATATCAG
>NZ_JAGFPF010001229.1:0-648 GCF_025962695.1 Candidatus Symbiopectobacterium sp. NZEC135
GCGGATATTCAGCCGGAGTTATTGCACCAGCGTACCCTGATCCTTGATGGTTATCGGGGTGAACTGCTGGTGGATCCTGAGCCGATGCTTTTACAGGAATATCAGCGCCTGTTGAGTGAAGATAATGCGCTGACGCGTCTGGCCGAAGACGATATGCAACGGCCTGCGGTACTGAAAAGCGGCGAAAGCATGCAGGTGATGCTCAACGCCGGGCTCAGCGCCGAACATGAGCAGCGTTTTATCAATCTGGTTGACGGCGTGGGGCTGTACCGTACCGAAGTGCCTTTTATGCTACAGAGCGGCTTTCCCTCTGAAGATGAACAGATGGCGCAGTACCAGGGCATGTTGCAGCTTTATCCCTCACGCCCGGTGGTGTTGCGCACGTTGGATATCGGTGCCGACAAACAGCTTCCCTATTTGCCGATCAGTGAAGAGAACCCCTGTTTGGGATGGCGCGGTATTCGCGTTACGCTCGATCAGCCGGAGATCTTCTTGATCCAGGTGCGGGCGATGCTGCGCGCCAACGCCGAAACTGGCAACCTGCGCATTTTGTTGCCGATGGTCAGCAGTCTGGACGAGGTGGACGAAGCATGTCGGCTTATCGCTCAGGCCGCCGCCGAGGTACGCGAACTGGTGGGGCATGCCTTG
>NZ_JAGFPF010001228.1:0-648 GCF_025962695.1 Candidatus Symbiopectobacterium sp. NZEC135
AACAGTACAAGCGTCTGGTACTGGGTAAAGAAGTGCGTTTGCGCAATGCGTATGTCATCAAGGCGGAACGGGTTGAGAAAGATGAACAGGGCGTTATCACCGCGCTGTATTGCACTTATGATGCCGAAACGTTGAGTAAAGACCCGGCTGACGGGCGTAAAGTGAAGGGCGTTATTCATTGGGTTTCTGCCGCACATGCGCTGCCGGCTGAGTTCCGCCTTTACGATCGCCTGTTCAACATGCCAAATCCAGGTGCGGCGGATGACTTCCTCGCAACCATCAACCCGGATTCGCTAAAAGTGGCTCAGGGATTTGTTGAACCGAGTTTGGCGAAGGCAGAAGTAGAAAAAGCGTATCAGTTTGAACGCGAAGGGTATTTCTGTGCCGATCGCCGCTATTCGAGCGAAACGCATCTGGTGTTCAACCGCACGGTAGGTCTGCGTGATACCTGGGTTGGCTGAGGCCAGCGTTTGACTGAAATGAAAAAACCGCCTGTTTGGGCGGTTTTTTTATGGCATCAATCAGAAAAAACCTGACTTATTTTGGGTCGTGGAGCGTTTCTTCTTCGCGGCAGTCGCCCGTAGCGCAATGGCCATAGAGGTACAAACTGTGGTTAGTCAGTTTGATACCGTGTCTGTCTGCGATTTC
>NZ_JAGFPF010001224.1:0-648 GCF_025962695.1 Candidatus Symbiopectobacterium sp. NZEC135
GATGGCGATTGTCGCCAACCTATTGCTGCCTTCTGAAACGGTGCAGTTAGATCCCGCCTGGATCAAAGGCGTCTACTTTACCGACAGCGGCAGAAACTCTCACGCGGCCATTCTGGCGACGGCGTTGGGCATTCCGGTGTTTATCGATAAGCCGGGCCATACGCGGGCGTTACGTCACGGAGAAACGATCACGTTCAATGATGACAACGGTGAGATTACCGCTGAAGCATGAGGGTCTGGCGTTGCTATCCCAGTGAACACGGGATAGCAACGGCGAAAACAGTCTGTCTTCTTAGCGGCTGGAGACAGCCAACGCCGATCCAGCCAACACAAACACGCCGCCAGTGGCGCGATTAAGCAACGCCATGCGGCGTGGATTGCTGAATACACCAGACAGGCGTCGCCCGGTGCTGGCGTAGAAAAACATGATGCTGAAATCAAACAGCACCCAGGTCAGCGCCAGAACGGCAAACTGGAGCGCATGGGGTTCCGTGGTGCTGATAAAATTGGGAAACAGCGCGGCAAAAAACAGCAGATCCTTCGGATTGCTGATACCGACTAAAAAGCCTTTACGAAACAGCGCAACTCGCGTGGGTGACGCATCCATCTGCACCTGTTCGGGCGCGTGAGCGGCGGCGGCCGAACGCC
>NZ_JAGFPF010001225.1:0-648 GCF_025962695.1 Candidatus Symbiopectobacterium sp. NZEC135
GCGCCCGCGTGGTGCGGCCTGCAAGCTGGGGGCATTATCGACAGGTGCCATGATTGGCGGCGGCGCGTTTGTCGCGCTGTTTCACACCTATGGCTGGAAGGTCATCTTCCTGTGTTATGCGGCCTCTCTGTTACTTCTGGTATTACCGGTGCTGCTGTTAATGAAAGAGGTACCGCATGCTGGCCCATTGAACGCTACGCGCCGGAACGCCGCGAGCCTAAGTGCGCTGCTGCGTAACCCCGTACAGCGCAAGCGACTCACACTATTGACGTTAACGTGCTGCGTTATTTTTCCGATTGCGGGACTGAACCGCCTGATGCTGCTCGATCTTAATGTGCCGATAGAACAGATCGGCGGGATCGTCGGCACGCTCGGGCCCATCTCAATGCTGCTCACCGCCGTTATCTCTATGCCGTTGATGCGTCGGGCTGGGCTTTCCGGCGCGCTGATGGCGTTCACTTCGCTGGCCTTGCTGGCATTGGCCGCGATGACAATCGGTTTTGTTCTCGGTCAGCCGTGGCTCGCCATGGCGGGAGCGATAGCGGTGGGTGCGGCGGTGAGCGGCATTTTTGTGGCATTGAGCGCCAGAATATTGGGGTGGTCGCGCGGGGCGCAACCCGCCACCGATTACGCGGCTTTTTACGGTGT
>NZ_JAGFPF010001230.1:0-648 GCF_025962695.1 Candidatus Symbiopectobacterium sp. NZEC135
AACTGACCAGACCAAATACCTGGCTGGACATCAACAATGCCGGATGAATAAACGAGGGAATAGCGAACAGGCTATTCATTATTTTCTCAACCAGCGTCACGTTGGCTAATAGAAATAGCGCAGCAATAACATAAATCAGCATCTGGCGGTTGGCATCAACAAACACAGGACGCAGCAACGGCACGATAAAATAGAGACCAATAATCGAGAATAAAAACCACAGGTGGCTGGCCTCACTCGCGGTGCGATCGGTATTAAGGTACGCCCAGAAATCGTAATGCGGTGCACCCAGCACGCGCGTCAGCACAACATTGTCATACAGATAATAAAAACAGAGCCAGAAAACCAGTGCGATGGCGATGGCTTTTGATTTAGTCATGGCATAGCAAAATTGATCCTCATGGCGATTATTCAGTAAAAAATAACCACTCGCCATATAAAACATCGCCACACCAAACTGTCCAGTCTGACGAATAAACAATACGCCGAAGTCCTGAGGATCGCGATTCATAAAATAGAGAGAAACATGTGAAAGAATAACCAGAAAAATCGCAATAATCTTCATCAAATCGAGACTATAAATTCGCATACCTCGCCCTTATCACCAAGAGATTGTCCGAGATAACTCACGTTGGAGAAGTATTGGTG
>NZ_JAGFPF010000122.1:0-4659 GCF_025962695.1 Candidatus Symbiopectobacterium sp. NZEC135
GTAAGAGCTGATAACGGTAACTTTATATGAGGAAGGATTGAAAGTCAAATCAGGGGTCTTATAGCACATTTTATAACCATTACAGGACTAGTCTGTGTTAGAACCGGCTGGAGTTCATAGTCCCTGTTCCTAACCAGATGCTCGGTAATAAACGGCAAACTGACTTACAGAAGCTTTGGCAGGCCACCTTAGAATCCCAAGAGCTAATCATGAAGAATCAGTCTAATGAAGTGCAGTATTTGATAAAAATGCCACTTGATAGTGGCATCCCAGAATTACTTAAAAGTTTGGATTAATACGAGCTGAAACGCCTGCATGTTCTTTTAAAAGATAAAGAAGGCCACCGCCATCGATAAGTTCTATAGGTTTGTCTTCGCAGAATCGATAAGCATCTTTACCATACTGGCTGGTACAAACCAAAATCCCCTTATTCGCTCCTTCATTCATCATAGTACCGTACAGATCTCTAACGGAGCTTACGCCAACAGTGTCTTTATACCTTTTCGCTTGAATAACAACTTTGCCGCCAAGGATTGGACGTGTATCGAATGCAACTGCATCAACGCCACCATCTTTTGTACCTCTGGTGAGTTTCGTATCTAACCCCATTTGCGTAAACAGATTTGAAACTAGTACTTCAAATTCAGAAGGAGAAAGCTCCATCAGGTTCGGGCGTGTTTCAAGGCCAGAAAGAGCATCCCCTTGTTCAATGAACCGTTTATCGACCATGTCAAATTCAAGAATGGGTTTGACTGCCTGAAGCTCATCAGGTCGAACTGAAACTTGAGCCCCCAAACTTCGTAAGCATGCACTTTTTTCAACCCGATCAAGTTTGATTTGCATAAAATCATCCTTGTGCGCTCGGGCAGAAACTAAGGTAATCTTAATATCGTGTCCACTCGTCGGATCAACGGTGTCGATGACACCATTAAAAAGTACAGAAGTTAAAGCTAGGGCCCTATCTGCTTCAAATAGCTCATGAAAAGTTCGGAGTGTAATTGCGGCTATTACATTCTGATAAAGATCTTTTATTTCATTCGCTTTTCTCGCCTTAGCATCAATTGCATCTCTTGTCTTAACATACTTGTATTCAAGCTCGCGTGGGACAATTGATATTTCAGGCAAGTTATATTCCACCACCAATTCTTTATTTTCAGATAAATATGCAAGTCTGAATGATTGGGGGAACCCAGTTTCAGGATATTCAGATCTTGTAAGAACCATTTCACAATAGGCTAATACGCTATCAGAATCGCAATTTAGATAACTTTGCTCAAACTGGTCCACTTCATCATGCTGATTTTTTATTTCATCAAAATACACTTTTCTGCGTTTTTGATATTCTGCGGTTAATTTATCTAATTCAATCTTCTGATTTGAAATCTTTCTCGAATGCTCTTCTTTGCATCTAACGAAAGCCTCTTCAGCTACTAGCAATTCACGTTGATAATTTCTTTTTACCCAAGGAAAAATCATTTTCCACATAGGAGGAACACTCACAACTCTCAGTTCTGGCTCTGGTTCAGGTAATAAGTGATGGGGAGTTTTGAAGTCTTCAAACTTAGGGATTTTCTTCAATGTGGAAAAATCTATCGAATCATCAAATTCGAGCGTATGTTCAAGTAGGGTCGAAAGAGCAAGAATAGTATCTTCAAGCTCTGAGTTTAAATCAGACACCTCTTCTTGTCGTCCCTCTAGATACATAACCTTAGCTAATTTCTCGGCTTCTTTTTGCTCACGAAATCTTTGAGCGTTGTCTCTTTTAATTTCACGCTCCAGACGCCGGACTCCAGCAAAATGATTTCTTTCTGCTCTCTTTCGCTCGCGTTCCGCAGCCGCTGCTGCCCTAACTGTTGCACGTATCAAACCTTCAAATCCAGATCTGCGTCCCATTGCTGTCCCAGGGCCCCCAACTGAAAGATAGAACCATAACCATAGAAAAGCTGCTGCAAGCAGCCGTGGATTCACATACGCTGTTTTAATTTACTCCATTGTCAACTGGATGATCCAGATAATGAGAGTAATCTTTCAATACTATGTTTGATCTGCTTCATTGTGCTGTGATTAAGATCCGGTTCTGGCGTAGACTGCCCCACTAAATGTGTTTGTCGGTAAAAAGCAAGGAGCAGGAATCATGCAGTTTGCAGTACAACTCGACTGAAGGATCTGTTGCATAAAAATAGTTATTATGTAGATATTGCAAGACATAAAAACATATGTTAATAACATACACTTTCGTGTTGTGTTTTTTTATCATGTTTATGATCTCACCGAAAAGGATTGCAGATGACGCCTGAGTATAGAATTGATGCTGAGAGAAGAATAACTGAATATTTAAAATCTCAACATCTGGAAAACATAAAAAACATGCAGGTCGAGAAAACATTTAATGACTTAGATTTTGAGGTTAATATTTGGAATGTCAGAACAAAAAACGATGGTAACTGGTGGGTTGCTGAAGGTGAAAATATCCCTTTAAATCTATATACTCAAAATGAGTTTTTCTTTTCTGCTGATGAAGCATATTCTTTCCACTTAGGCATAACGCAAAGACTACAAGCAAGGCATAGTAATGATTTCAAACATGTCATTAATGAGTTACCTTTAGATATTGATATGCTAAGTTCTATTAGTCGGAGATTAAATGCTTCCGCCATTGCTCTGAACAATATTAGTGCTCCTGAAGATATTCAAAGTGTTGGATTGACATGCAGAGAGAGCATGGTTGAGCTTGCTGGATATCTTTATAAAAATCATGAGGACATATTAAAAAAAGAGAACATTAAAGTAGCTGACTTTAAAAATATTTGCCGGATTATCATTGGTTTATATGCTACTGGGAAACGCAATTCTAGCCTCAGAAAGTATTGTCGTTCAACGATTGAATCCGCATGGGACCTCGCTGCAGAAACCGTACACTCTTCAAATAAAAATTTCCCCGATGCTAAAATTTGCCTTCTACTTACTTGTACAGCAGTTTCATTGATTCAAAATTTATTCCTTAAATTCATAGGCTTTGATCGAGAAATAAAATGCCCTAACTGTCATAGTTTAATTAGTGAAGTTTATGGGTATGAAGAAGGTAGCCAACTTCTCGTAGTATGTGGAGAGTGTGGACAAGTTATACAGGCACTTTCAGAAGAAACTGGTGATTAATCTTAGGCATTAATAATAGATCTTAATTCAGTTCCGATTGTTAATTTAATTAAAACTACCAATGTATACTTACGTCACAGACCTGCTCGTAGCAATGTCTTCGGGTTGGTGTGAGCTAGAACTAAATAGCTATAATGATAAGAAACGGATTAATCACCATAAGTTACTAAGTGATTTACTATTCGGACCAGCTATTTAGAAGTCAACATATAAATAGCCTCGCATAATAGCGCTGTACTTAGAAGTCTGCTACCTCCCGTCAGAGTTGGCCTTGCACGATGAGAAGTCAAGCATCAATAATACGGGAGTATTTAGCAGATGTTGACTTGAGTAATAAAAACTTAACATATTGAAAATATCTCATATGCAATTATTCTATTTTCAATAGAATTGTTTAAAAGATATTATAAAAATAAATATCTCTTTCGTACTTTAGCTTATTAAATGGTGTCAACTCTCCCCAAGAAGAGTAGTGATTTTTTTAACCTCTTCAAAATTGCTTTCAGAAGCAAACAACCAATTATCAATAAATGAATAGAAATTTCTATCCATTGAACAATCCCATAAATTTAAAGATATTATTGCCGACCAATTATCAGATTGTTCCTTTAGGATTGAATTAAAGAGATATATAGCAACAACTTTATTGATTTCTCTCTGTGTCGAAGATTTTTCTAATTGAGGTAACATACTAGATAGCCAAGACGTAAATTCATTACTTGTATCAAATAATCTATGGACAGTATTTACCACTTGACCGATATACTCAGTAATATGAGATCCGTAACTCGAATTATAAGATGATATTTCAAAGAAATTCCAATCTTCACCGAGTTTATACATGACTGCTATAGAAGCACATTCACATAAACTTTCTTCAAACCATTTATGCTTATGTTTGCGAGCAAGAGAGTGGTTACAGTATAAATGGCATAACTCATGTGAGAGCTGATAAGCCATTTGTGCCCAATGATCACCAGATTCACAACATAGAGTAATCTCCCAGTTTCCATTATTTTTTTCAAAGTGAGCAAGAGGATATTTTTCATGACGATTATTATTTACTAAAATATCACTTTTAATCTCTTCCCCAACATAACTGGAAAATATTTTATAGACAGCCTCAGCTAACTTTTGGGTACTACAAGAAATTGAAGGAACTTCCCAGCCATCGCCAGTAACTTTAATCACTAAATTAGCCCTTTGTTTTATATAGTTCGGATGTTCGGATAGACAGGAAATATTATCACTTATCACGCCTACTATCTATCTTTAAATTTTCAAATCATGATGTATGTAGAATAACTCCTATTGTGAGCATAAGAATTCAGCAGTTGGCAGAATACCAATAAATTAAGCTAATTTCCCTTTAAGAACATCACAATGCTGTTGGATATGTCCGATTATGGTGAAAACTATTAACTTAATAAGGCGTCGATAAATGAATGTACAAATTATCATATCAAACATCAGTCCGTAAAGTTAATCATACAGCTAGGTATA
>NZ_JAGFPF010001227.1:0-648 GCF_025962695.1 Candidatus Symbiopectobacterium sp. NZEC135
TTGGACTGGTGTTATCGAGCAAATTTGCTAGGCTGAAGCCGCCATTAAACCCGCGTTGCGAGTAAACAGGATGGAATGTCGTTCAGGCTGTGGGGCCTGCTGTATCGCCCCGTCAATATCCAGTCCGCTGCCGGGAATGCCCGAGGGGAAGCCCGCCAATGTACGCTGCCTGCATCTGGACGCCGCGATGCGCTGCGGCCTGTTCGGTTCACCGCTGCGACCTGCGGTGTGTGCGACGCTGCAACCGCAGGCGGAGATGTGTATGACAAACCGTGATGATGCACTGACTTATCTGATCGATTTGGATAGGGCGACAGCGCCCTGAAACGAATAAACGTGGTAAGTGAAGTCTGAAGTGATCTGCCATTGCCGGTGTTAACAATGCCGAGTAAAAAACCGTTTTACTCGGCATTGATGCTACAGCATACGATGTGCGCTATGCGCCATTGACGGTATATTGCAAGGATGAACTGACCGGCTCAATTTTTTTGGTAAGGATTTTAACTCCATTGCGCACCAGCGATACTGCGCGAGGCGTATTGGTTTCTGGAATATTGATGTGAAATTTATTCATTATATTGCTTTCAATTCTTGAATTATGAAGCTAGAAACGTAAAGTCTGATAGCTTGGTTCTACCCATGGTTGCC
>NZ_JAGFPF010001226.1:0-648 GCF_025962695.1 Candidatus Symbiopectobacterium sp. NZEC135
TTGATGACCTTTACCTGGCTGGTCGTGCTTATCGTGCTCGGGTTAACCGGCGCGTGGTGGTGGCAGAATTATCAGGTGCAGCAGCAAGAGATCAGCTCTATGGTCGATCACGCTGCGGCTAATTCACCGGATGAGGCTGAGGGGCAAACGGCCGTTCCGCTTGCCACTACCGGTTCACAAACCATCGATCTGACGCAGATGGCGCCAGCTGCGCCGGAAGGGGCAAACACCGCCGCGAATTCGGCGTCGGTGAATACGCCTGCTGCAAATACAGCAACGACCACGGGTGTACCAGCGCAGGCCGGTAATGGGCATCAGTCTGTTGCTCCGGTTACCACGCCCTCGTCTACGGCTACCGAGCCCGTTGCTGCACCGAACGCAACGCCTGCCAGTGACAATGGCAACACCATTGCCATGACCTTTAGCGGCGACTGCTGGCTGGAAGTGATAGATGCGGCTGGCAAAAAACTCTACAGCGGCGTACAGCGCAGCGGCAGTGTGTTAAACCTGAGCGGTCAGGCGCCTTATCGCTTGAAGATCGGCGCACCGGCGGCAGTACATATCCAGTATCAAGGTAAACCGGTGGATTTGACCCGGTTTGTAAGAAGCAACCAGTATGCTCGTCCGGCGCTGGCGGGGGGGTAAATT
>NZ_JAGFPF010001233.1:0-647 GCF_025962695.1 Candidatus Symbiopectobacterium sp. NZEC135
TGGGCAAAACGGCGGCTCAACCAGTAATTTAACCGGTTTGCTCGGCGGCGGCACGCAGGCGTTGAGCGCGGGCACGATGGGCAATGCCGCAGGCATTTTGCAGTACTGCATCAAGCAGAAGCTGGTCTCCGCTACCAATACTGAAAATATCAAAGATAAATTGCTGGATAAACTGGGGCTGAACAGCGCCGAAAAACAGAAACAAACGGATTACACCCAGGGAATGGCCGGGATGTTGCAGACCAAGGATGGGCAGGCGCTAAACCTGAATAATATCGGCAGCACGCCGTTGGCCGAAAAAGTCAAAACCAAAGCCTGCGATCTGGTGCTTAAGCAAGGGATCGCGTTTCTTTCCTGATGGTGTGGCCGGTGAAGGCCACACTTTTTAGGGTATCGTGATAACAATCGCGCCTGGCGGCAGACGAGCGTCTGCCGTTACTGGTAACTGATCACCACGACTTTGACCGTTTCGCTTAAGGAGAGGGGGGCAATATAGCCCACGCCCTGGGGCAATGTATGCTGTTGCGTTAGCTGAGCGAGGGTGAGCGTATGTTGTTGTCCTTGCCGAAAACACTGCGCCGTCACCTGCTGTGATTGCGTTGAAATATCACAAGGGGGGTCAACAATGGTGCCAACAATATGGATAA
>NZ_JAGFPF010001231.1:0-647 GCF_025962695.1 Candidatus Symbiopectobacterium sp. NZEC135
TAATTTGCCGGTCGAGGGAGAAGATGTCGATGCGCGTCACGACATTACGCAAAACGAAGACGGGAGTTGGACGGCCAACGGCTACACACCGCTCGAAGATCTCGCGATGTACATCCCCCTTACGCTGGATGAAAAACGCGAGTATTACACGCTGGCCGGGTTGATGATGGAATATTCACAGCGCGTGCCGCAAGAAGGTGATGAACTCACCATCGATGGTTATCGCTTCAAGATATTAAGCATGGAGAGCCACCGCATTGTGAAAGTGGCAATCACTCTGGAGCACGCGCCTGAGCAGGATTATGAGGTATAATTACCGCAAAGCGGAGATATCTTATGCGTGATGCATTAATCAGTTTGATAAAAGAGGCAATACCCACTGTCAGCCTTATTTACCTGTTCGGCTCTCATGCGACAGGAAATGCTGGCCCTGACAGCGATATAGATGTTGCCGTGTTGGCACAAGACCCTCTCGATCCTGTTTATCGCTGGGAGCTTGCTGGCAAAATAGCCACCGCGTTGCATCGTGATGTCGATCTGGTTGACCTTAGACAAGCCTCAACGGTATTGCGCATGGAGATTATTCGCCACGGAGTTTGCCTGTATCAGCGCAATCAGGAAGCAGAACAATTCGAAATGACCACGCT
>NZ_JAGFPF010001232.1:0-647 GCF_025962695.1 Candidatus Symbiopectobacterium sp. NZEC135
TGGATATTCTGATCGCCATTAATCTGACTTTTTCCATCATCCTGCTGCTGTTTGCCATTTACATCAACGATCCGCTGGAACTGTCGGTGTTCCCCTCACTGTTGCTGATTACCACGCTTTACCGGCTGTCGCTGACCATCAGCACCTCGCGACTGGTGCTGTTGCAGCACGATGCGGGCGATATCATCGACGCGTTTGGTCGCTTTATGGTGGGGGGGAACTTGACGGTGGGGCTGGTAATTTTCGCCATCATCACCATCGTGCAATTTATCGTCATCACCAAGGGCACGGAGCGCGTGGCCGAGGTAAGCGCCCGATTTTCTCTCGATGGCATGCCGGGCAAGCAGATGAGTATCGATGGCGATCTGCGCGCTGGGGTGATCGATGCCGATCAGGCGCGCCAATTGCGTCTGCACGTGCAGCATGAAAGCCGTTTTCTAGGCGCGATGGACGGTGCCATGAAGTTTGTGAAAGGGGATGCCATCGCCGGTATTATTGTCGTGCTGGTGAATATTCTGGGTGGCATTACCATTGCCGTGGTGCAATACGGCATGTCGCTCGGGGATGCGGTGCAAACCTACAGCGTGCTCTCCATCGGTGACGGCCTGTGCGGACAGATCCCCTCTCTGCTGATTTCGCTCAGTGCC
>NZ_JAGFPF010001234.1:0-647 GCF_025962695.1 Candidatus Symbiopectobacterium sp. NZEC135
GCCTCCAATTTGCTGAAATTGACGAATACGCCAGCGAGAAGCCCACGCAGAAACCGACTTAGCCATGCTTTTTAGGCTTTCTCCGGTTTCTTCGTCGGTTTCATCGTCCAACGCAAAACCGTCGATATTTTTTGAAATGTATTTAGCGATGTAGCCCGTGGCGCTACCTTTGGTAGGATCTATAGGTTCCACATGAAAGCGTGCTTTAAGCGCTTTCTCTGTCTGTAATGTCTCTGCATCCTCCAGACCGGCGTAGTAACACATAATGTCTCGCACCTGATCAACGTGCTCAGGGCGCATAAACAACAGCAAATGCCAGTGCGGTGTGCCATCGTGATGCGGCTCAACCACGCGGAACCCGAACACGTTGATTTCCTCGCGTGAGAGAGCTGCACGAATTTTTGCCCACACACTGCATAGATATTTTTGCGTATCTCGTGGGCTAGCACCGTTCCAGTGTTCAACAAACCCGCCAGCGCTGTGCACTGCATGATATTTTGCTGGGGCGGTTATGGTGTAAAATTCACCGCCGCAGCCCATTTCATTGGCTAAATCTCCAAAACCGCGCATCCTAACCATAAGGTCGCAGCGGCGGATGGCTGAATTGGCATTGCTGCCAGTAACCATGTCATAGAGTGATACGCGCT
>NZ_JAGFPF010001235.1:0-645 GCF_025962695.1 Candidatus Symbiopectobacterium sp. NZEC135
GACCAGCAGGCACCTGACGTTCGCCAGACCTGTCGCCATACGCATAATATCCCAGAATGCGCTCGGGTTTTACTGCAAGTCGGCTCTGATTTCAAGCGTAAGGGCGTCGAGCGCAGCCTGCGCGCCGTTGCCAGCCTGCCGGAAAACCTACGGAAACAGGTCGTTTTTCTGGTTGTCGGCCAAGACAAACCCGATCGTTATCAGACGCTGGCAGGTCAGTTAGGCATTGATAAGCAGGTGCATTTTTTTGCTGGACGTAGCGATGTTCCTGATTTTATGGCCGCCGCAGACCTGCTCCTCCATCCTGCACATCAGGAAGCCGCAGGCATCGTGTTACTTGAAGCGATCACTGCCGGGCTACCGGTTATCGTGACGCAAGTGTGTGGCTATGCGTTCCATATCGATAAGGCGCAAGCAGGCCAGGTTATCGCCTCCCCCTTTAGTCAGGAAGCGCTGAACGCTGCGCTGCACATCGCATTAGAACAAACGGAAACCTTGCATCGTTGGTCGGAGAATGCCCGGCATTATGCCGATACGGAAGATCTTTACAGCTTACCGGAAAAAGCCGCACTGCTGATTTCGGGCCAGGATCGTCACTAAATGAAAAGTGTCATTACGTTAAAAGAGCCGTTCGCCTCACTCTGG
>NZ_JAGFPF010001237.1:0-645 GCF_025962695.1 Candidatus Symbiopectobacterium sp. NZEC135
GACGTTAAACTGGCGTGCTAAATCGAGGATCGTTTGCGCGCGAATGTTGCCATCAAGGTGGCGGTGGATGTCTGTCAACGGGATTGAAGGATCGATCATAATGGCTTCTTTCGCTGCGCGCACCAAGGTGCAGTGAGCATATAAATTATTAAGGTACTGTTTAGTATAAACAATAAGTCATGGAATACCATTGCAGATTACACCGAGGGGCGATTTCTGCGCGTGTTACGCACCAGGCGAGGGATCACGTGCACATAGCAGGATTCCGCGATCAATTCGATCATGGTTTGCGCGACCAGGATCGCAGGCAGTATCGGCATGGCGCCTGGGATCGATAACGCCAGTGGCAGGATCACTAATGAATTGCGCGTGGCGCAGCTAAATGCCACCGCACGCCTGCTGGCGGTGTTCAAGCCAAAGGCGTGCGCGACCAACGCACCAATGCCAGGCGCGACGACGGCAAACAGCAGGTAAAACGGCAACGCCTGACGCACCGGGTCGATCGCCAGTTCCAGTTGCGGCACGATAGATGCAACCACTAAAAATATCACCATGACCGTCGCGGGCACCGGTAACCAACCGACAGCGTTGGCGATCCGTTGCGCGATCATAAAACGTGATTGAGCGTGTTGTAATACACCCGCG
>NZ_JAGFPF010001236.1:0-631 GCF_025962695.1 Candidatus Symbiopectobacterium sp. NZEC135
GCCTGTGCCGAAACGGCTGGTGAAAGCGTTACTTTGGCGGCGAAACCCGCCATCATCGGTTTGCTCAACGGTTTTTTCTGGGTAAAGCACGGTAGACATAACCACTCCTCATCAGGGTAACTGGCGATCATTTCAACGAATGTAAAAACTGCTCCTGACCACTGCGGTAGTCGGATGGGCTACTCCCGCACCAGGATTTAAAGGCGCGCCGGAAGCTGCGTTCATCAGAGAACCCTAAGCGCTCGGCGATATGCTCTGTGGTAACACCGCTGCGCAGCAGGCGACGGGCTTCGGTGAGACGCACTTCACGCGACAAAATGGAGTAGCTGTGCGGCGGCTGATGCTGAGCAGCCGCGCCATGTCGTCGGCAGAATGAATGGTGTCCAGATGTGCCTGCAAAAACTGAAGCAGGCTGTGTTTATCCCTGATGCGGCCCGCCACTGTGGCCGCCAGCCGCTCGGCCTGCGTACGCAGTGCACTGTTTAGCGCGGGTGTGGGGCGGTTAAGCCACTGGAGTGAGAAATCGATTTGCGCGATCCCCTCATCAAAGAAAACCGGACAGCCGAAATAGTGCTCAAGCGTGGATTTAGCAATGCCGCAGGAGCGCGTAAAGCGCACGCTGTCTGCAATA
>NZ_JAGFPF010001238.1:0-644 GCF_025962695.1 Candidatus Symbiopectobacterium sp. NZEC135
CTTTACCGTTGTGACTAATAGTCCGTGGACTGATAAGCATCAAAAAACAATGCTTACTCCATGAAAATACCCAATTCCATCAAAGCCCGTTTGGGGCAGCGCGTAAGATCACTCAGGTTGCAGGCTAATCTGTCGCAAGAAGCTTTTGCTGAAAAATGTGGGTTAGACCGCACATATCTCAGTGGTGTTGAACGCGGCGTGCGCAATCCTACGCTGGAAGTGCTCTATATCATCGCCGTTGGGTTTCAAATCGATCTGGTTACACTGTTTGCTTTTGACGATGACGCCCAAGCGCCATCATCTGTAGATCAATAGCGCGCAATGTCTGTGGCGATTATTCCTCGCCTGTTATTCATCAATTCTCCCCAATAGTCCCCTCGGTTCTGTTTTCCCCCTGCTGTGTGGAAAAAACAAATCTGTGCTATACCTTTATTATGTTTATCCCGGCACCTGATTTAATTCGTTAAATCCTAAGGAAACACAACAATGGCAACGCACTTACTGACGCTGTGGGATATATTGGTCACGGCATTTTCACTGTTCTTTTTTATTGCTTATCTCTTTATTCTTTTCCAGGTGGTATCCGACCTGTTTCGCGATCAGGAAGCCAGCGGCCTTTACAAAGCGGCGTCGATTGTTTTCTT
>NZ_JAGFPF010000123.1:0-4623 GCF_025962695.1 Candidatus Symbiopectobacterium sp. NZEC135
TGGCCGTCAGGCAGGCCTGGGCAGACGGCAACGGCGTTGGGTTTTCGACGGTTGAGGGCGATGTCGGCCCCGCGCTGTTTCTGGGCTGGGCAATCACCTGTAATTGATGGTGATGCCAGTGCGCCAGATGGGCATGGTGCGTCACGCTGATCACCGTGGTCGCCGGAAGCGTATCGTGCAGCAACTGATACAGATGGGTTTCGTTGTCGCGATCGAGGGCGGATGTCGCTTCATCCAGAAAAACGTAATCCGGACGCTGTAACAGGATGCTTGCGAAGGCCAGACGCTGCTGTTCCCCACCGGACAGGTATTTGTCCCACGGGTGCACCTGATCCAACGCATCAAGGAGGTGCTCAAGCCTTACTTGCCTGAGCACTTCCCGGCAGTGGGCGTCATCGAATACCCCTGTGGGGTAGCACAGCGCTTCACGTAGCGTACCCACCGGAAGATAGCTTCTTTGTGGGAGAAACAGGCGGGTTCCGCCGGGCAGCGCGATGCTGCCGCTGCCGTATGGCCAGAGTCCAGCCAGTGCACGGAGCAGCGTGCTCTTGCCGTTGCCAGAACCTCCAACAATCATCCAGCGTTCCCCTGGCAGAACGTCGGTATCGGGCAATGTGCAGAGCGTCGAGCCATCGGGCAGATGCAGGTGCAAATCGCGAATACGCAGAATGCCATCGTCGGCAGGGGTAGTCACAGCCGTTGCAGCGCTGCGCGCAGCAATGCCAGATCCTGATAGTTAAACAGGAACCACGAGAGCGCGGTGCGCAGCCGGGAAAAGCCAACGCTCATCTGCATCACGCCGCCAATGGTAATTTCTTTGGCAAAGTAACGCGGGATAACGAACAGATAAGGCACAAAGCTGCTGGCGTCGATGTAGAGCGTCTCGGTAAACGCGACGCGTTTGCTGTAGGTCATCAGGCTGCGCCAGTTGCGACGAATGGCGGCGAAGGCGGCATGCAAGCGCCGCGCTTCCTCGTTTTCACCGCGATAAAAGGCGATTTGCTCCGCGTGTTCACGCACGCGGACCAACTGATAGCGAAAGTCTGCCTCGTAACGCTGCCGCTGGTAGCTGAGTGCGACCAGCGGCCCACCAACCTTCTCCATAATCCACGAGCCGAGCAGTGCATAGGCAATCGCGACCCACAGCATATAGCCGGGAACACGGATATCGTGTCCCCACAGTGACAGCGATAGCGCCCCTGACAGCCCCCACAGGATCACCGCAAAAGAGACGGCGTTCGCCAGATTGCTGAGCAGTCCCAGCCCTAGCGACAGGCTTTTTTCCGCCAACAGGGATAAATCCTCTGCGATACGCTGATCCGGGTTATCCGTCAGCGCCTGACTTTCCAGCCGTTGATAGGCGCGATGCTGTAGCCAACGTTGCAAAAAGATCTCCACCAGCCAGGTGCGCCAGTGCAGGGTAAGCAACTGGGTAAACCATACGCTGAAGGCCTTGCTCAGCACGGAAAGTGCCATCAGTAGCGCCAGGGTGAACATCAGCGTGCTGATGGCGGCATAGTGGAAATCCGCCAGCGCATCGAAAAAGTGACGCTGCCAGTTGCTGATCTCCACGGAGGCGTACACCGTGCCCATTTCCAGCGTGATAATCAGCGCCAGCAATCCGGCGGCGCGCCATTTTTCCGCGCTGCGCCAGTAGCGCAGCAGCAGCGTGGCGGGTGACATGGGTTTGCTCATCATCAGTCAGCGTTAAAATTTGGCGCGCAGCGAAAGCGTGAAGTTACGCGGTGCGCCATAGATGTTATAGGTATTCAGGCCGCCGACGCTCGCGTAGTACTTGCGGTCAGTCAGGTTTTCGCCATTGAGCGATACCGTGAGGTTCTTGTTGATCGGGTAACTGATGGCGGCGTTGAACAAGGCATATCCTCCTTGAGAGCGCTCGTCTGAATTGCCGCGCACGCCGCTGTAGGCGCTGGTTGCGATCAATCCACCGCCGATGCCGAGTCCATCAAGCTGGCCGCCCGCTAAGCGGTAGTGGCTCCATAGCTTGAAGCTGTGTTTGGGCTCACCCAGACTGAAGGTGCCGGATTCGGTGTCATCCTCGAGATAGCGGGTCAGCAGGAAGGTGTAACCTGCGGTAATGTCCCACCCCGGTAACGGACTGCCGCTCACTTCGGTCTCCCACCCTCGGCTGCGCACTTCCCCTGCGGCAATGTAGGAATCCGGGTTGTTCAAATCGACCATAGGGCGATTGATATCATTGATTTGGAACAGTGCGACGGAGGCGTTTAATGCGCCGTCGAAGAAGCTGCCTTTCACCCCGGTTTCATATTGCTTGCCTTTACGCGGGTCAAGTGCGGAGCCATCGGCACGTTGCGCATCTTGCGGGATAAAAATCTCAGAGTAGCTGCCGTAAAGGGAAACCTGCGGTGTCACGGCGTAGATCAAACCGGTGTAGGGGGTGATCTCTCCGTTGGCCGATGACTCTTTGGACCAGGCTGTCGGTGCGGAGGGGCTGATGCTACGGTTGCGAATGGTGAAGTTACTGACGCGACCGCCAACGACCCAGGTGAGCGGATCGAGCAGTTGCAGGCGCGTTTGACCATAGACGCCGCTTTGAATGGTTCGCGTCAGGTTACCGTTGGTGGGGGTAACATCGTATTCACGCACTGCGGACGGATCGAACAGGCTGATGCCGGTTTGCCGCGCGCCAGCCCGGTTATACCCCGCGTACTGATACTCATAGTCATCATAGTTGTAGCCGATCAGTGCCTGATGCTCACGGCCCAGCAGTCGGAAAGGGCCACCCGCGTAGAGATCCAAACCGTAGCGTCGGTATTCACTGTCGAACTGGCGGTTGTACCAATAGCTGACGGTGTGGGTCTCCGGATCCACGCCGGAGGAGACGAAGCTGTCTTTGTAGCCGCTGTCTTTGTCGAGATAGCGGAATTTGCTGGTGGCGGTCCAGCCGTTGTCAAAGCGCTGTTCGATACCCGCAACATACTCCTGCGTGTGGCTGTCGCTCCAGGCCCAGTCAGGCGTTGGATTGAGCGAGCGCGAGACATCCAGCAGCGCACCCGTGGTGTAAGCGGGCAGACCGTAGTAGGGGGCCTTAATGTGGTTAAGCTGATTGGCAAAAGTGACAGAGAGCGTGGTGTCTGGCGTCAGATCGTACTCCAGCACGCCGTAGAACACCTTTTTTTCCTGATGGGTTCGGTCATAGAAGAAATCGCGATCTTGCCAAATACCCACTGCGCGACCGCGTAGCGTACCGCTTTCGTTCAGCGGTCCGGTGACGTCCAGTTCGCTACGATAGTTGTCCCAACTGCCTGCGCTCAGCGTGCCGTTGAGGGCAAAACGGTCACGCGGTTTTTTGGTGACGACGTTGACGGTACCGCCGGGGTCGCCGCTGCCGTTGAGCAGTGCTGTTGGGCCACGCAGGACTTCGACACGGTCGTAGATGGCGAGATCGAACTGCTCCGAACCGCTAAGGCCGCTATAAACCGGCACACCATCGATCGAACTGTTCAAGGCGTAGCCACGCGAGCGATATTGGCTGGTGTCCGTGCCGTTGGGGGTGACCGTTACCCCGGTAACCTGTTGCAGAGCATCTTCGAGCGTAGTGAGGTTTTGATCTTCAATACGCTGCCGGGTAACGACAGAGACGGACTGTGGAATATCCTTTAGCGCTACCGGCAACTTGCTGGCGACGGTAGTTTCCTGCGCGGTATAGGAGGTTGTATCTTCCGTGCGCGCCTGTCCCCAGACGGTAATTCCCCTCAGATTCGCCCCCTCGCTGTCAGCGTCTGCGGGTTGCGTGGTGGGGGTATCGGTGGTGATGGGATCCGCAGCAAAGGCGTTTTCTATACCGCAAGTCAGGCTGGCGACAAAAACTGCCGCCGCGCTTAGTCTAAAATGATGATACCGAAGAGAGTAAGGCTGCCGCCAAGAGCGTGATGCTGAGCGTGTCATGTGTTTTCCCTTATCCAAATTTGTTGTGTGTGAATTCATGGGGTTACAGTGCAAGCCGTCAGCACGATGTCCCTCATTTTTATTTGATAAACCCATAGGGGGTATATTGAAAATCGATCTGATGCTAGAAAGGATAACGGCGTATTAAAAATGATTTTTTTGGATATGGTTTTGTGAAAACTGGAATGATGTTACCTATCATATTGAAATTAATGCATATCTAAATTTTTGCTATGTTTTGCTAATAAAAATACCCTTGTGGGGTATAAAATTCACTGACTCAGGGGTATGTTATCCCCTCACCGACAAGGCAGATATCGAAGCCTTTTAACGGAAAGTCTAAGGATAACAACGAAATGACTAATGGTAGCGATCCTCTCTCATTGCACCTTCCTATCAGCGGCATGTCCTGCGCGGCCTGTGCTGTGCGCCTTGAACGCGTGTTAAACCGCTTGCCGGGGGTGGAGGCTAACGTCAATTTCGCCAGCGAGCGTGCGCGTGTCCGGCTGCAAGGGGAAAGCAGCTCGGTGCAGGATGTGGTCGCGGCGATTCATAAAGTCGGTTTTGACGTGGTTGAACAGACTCTGACGTTGGAACTCTCCGGCATGAGCAGTGAACGCTGCGCTGAACGTATTCAGGCGGCACTTGAAGCCCTGCCCGATGTGCATGCGACAGTGCTGTTTGCCAGCAGCC
>NZ_JAGFPF010001239.1:0-644 GCF_025962695.1 Candidatus Symbiopectobacterium sp. NZEC135
GGCGTTGACGTGTTACGCGATCTGTCGCGGCAGCAGCAGAGCAATGCCAGCCTGGCGCCGGTGGTGTTTACCAGCGCATTGGCACTGGGCGATCTCTTCGAACCCCAGGTGCGCGCGGTGTTAGGGGAGCCCGTGTGGTCGGTTTCTCAGGGGCCGCAGGTGTTGATTGACGCACAGGCTACGGAATACCTGAACGGCATCATGCTCAATTGGGATGTGCGCACTGATAGGTTTGCACCCGGCGTGATTGATGCCATGTTCGATGCGTTTCAGCAACAGGTGCTCGCGCTACTTGACGATATAACGTGCTGGCAGCGCCCGCTGCCGGTGCCGCAACCGGTAGCGCCCTGGCCGCCGGAGGCAACCGAACCCGCCGGTGCGCCGACGCTGCTGCACCGCTTTTTTATGCAGGCCGAGCGAGAACCCGATGCCATCGCCTTACAGTGGGGTGAGCACGGTGTGCTGCACTATGGCGAATTGGCACAAAACGCGTTGTGCATCGCCCGTTTTCTTCAGGAGCAGGGCATCAAAACGGGTGATAGCGTCGCCATCAGCATGGGGAAAGGGCCGGAGCAGGTGATGGCGGTGTTAGGCACCCTGGCCGCAGGCGCAACTTACGTTCCCTGCGGTATCGATATTCCGCT
>NZ_JAGFPF010001240.1:0-643 GCF_025962695.1 Candidatus Symbiopectobacterium sp. NZEC135
GTCAGCACCTTGCGGGTAAATAAGGCGAGAGGCATTAATGCCAAACCCGTCAGCCTGCGAAGTGGTGGGCACTGTTAACAAAGAGAGCAGCAGAGCCATAACCAACGATATGCGTTGCATGTGCCAGTCCTTGTCTGAAAAAGCGGGGCGGCTATGCCGCCCAGCCGGAATTAATTGGTGATAAAGTTGAAAAGGATCGGTGCGGCTACTCCTCCAAGATCAACATTAGCATTAGTTGTGGTTGATGCCAGTCCGGCTCGCAAGTTCAGGCGTTGGCCATCAAAGTCGCTGGCATCTGGGTCGGTACCATCAGCGGTGGCAATATCCAAAACCTCATTGTTCTCGATGTAAACCGATGGCGTGCTGGCGTTGCTGATCATCACGCCAGTATTGCGTGTGGTATCGCTATTAAAGATGTTGGTCTGCCCCGGTAATACCGGACCCGTAACTTGCACCTGCGCAACCTGGCTGGCATCTGGTGTACCACAGTTGCTCAGCGTCAGTGAGAAATCACGCTGGCTGGAATCCACGGGGGTAAGCGCTGCGGCGAATGCTAATTGTGCGACGTTGCCGAGATCCAATGACGTGGTGCTCAAGTTAATATCACAAGAGGTGGCTACCACGCTGCCCGTGATGGTGATTT
>NZ_JAGFPF010001242.1:0-642 GCF_025962695.1 Candidatus Symbiopectobacterium sp. NZEC135
GCGCTCAGTTCCGCCAGATTCACACATAACAGTCCAAGCAAAATCAGCACCAGCGGCGGCGTTAATCGCCACCAGGAGAGCGCGCCTTCCTGTCGTCCGTACAGCAGATTAGCGGTAACGGCAATCACCACCGGCAGCGTGCCGATGATCATGGTAGAGACCGGAGCGCCGGTACGCTGGATGGCGCTGGCAAGGAAAAAGTAATAGAGCAGATTACCCACCGCCGAGAGCTTCAGCGCTTCGGTCCAATCTGCCCGGCTTAAGCGGCGCAGACGTGTTCTGTCAGCCCATGCCAACGGCAGTGCGATCAGCCCAAACGCTACATAGCGACCCGCAGACTGCAACGCGGCAGGATATTCCGGCACCATCAACGGGCCCACGAAAATCAGCCCCCACATCAAACCCGCCGTCAGGGCGAAAACGATACCGCTTAACATATCACACCCGTTACCCATTTATGCTTGAAGGGCCAGGCCCTTGTGTTGTCGTATCAACGGCAGCCTAACCGGTAAGACGGATAACATATTGTAGGATATTGCGCTTTTTTTAGCGGTGGCGGCTGTGCGGCGCAACCTGTTTTTGATAGCGCACCGGCGTAATGCCGTAACGTTGGGCAAAGCTGCGCGTCAGATGGGCTTGATC
>NZ_JAGFPF010001241.1:0-642 GCF_025962695.1 Candidatus Symbiopectobacterium sp. NZEC135
CATCAACCGTATCCGGCAGCGTTGCCAGTTGTACGTGTGGCTTCGCCAGCCACTCTTCCAGGGTCAGATCACTACGCACAGGCAGAAAGCGCCTGTCGGCAAGACAAATAAACGCTTCAGTGAAAAGCGTCTCCTTCTGAATACCTTCGACAAAATTTGGGAAAACGCCCAGCGCAAGATCCACTTCACCATCTTCAAGTTGTGCCAGCATCATTTCTCTACTGGCTTGAATAATAGCCAGATCCATTCCCGGTGCATGTTGTCGCAGATGAATCACCAAAGAGGGCAATACTATCCTTGCGGCGTAATCGGACATCGCTATCCTGAAGCGTCGTTTTGCCGTATAGGGGTCAAATACGGAAGGCGCTAACAGGCTACTCAACCCCTGAAGCAAAGTTTCAAGCGGAGGAAGCAGGGCGTGAGCCTTGGCCGAAAGCGTCATTTTTCCGTTCTTACGAACCAGCAAGGGATCCTTGAAGTGAACTCTCAGTTGTGCCAGCGAGTGACTCACCGCCGGCTGGCTGCGATGGAGCCTGAGCGCCGCGCGCGTAACGTGTTTCTCAGCGAGCAGGGCATGTAACGTCAGGAGCAGGTTAAGATCAATTTTCCGTAAAGCATCCATTTCATGCATGTCCTGTATAC
>NZ_JAGFPF010001243.1:0-641 GCF_025962695.1 Candidatus Symbiopectobacterium sp. NZEC135
GCCATCGCTCTGCTCTTGGCTGGCTTGGGAAATCTCCGCAATGATCGCGTTAACATCCTGCACATGGTTGGTCAAACGACCCAGGGTTTCATCGGCACTGTCTACCAGACTCATCCCGTCCTGAATGTTGCTGACGGAATCATCGATCAACGTCTTAATCTCCTTGGCCGCCGTCGCGCTGCGCTGCGCCAGTGAACGCACTTCGCTGGCAACCACGGCAAAACCGCGTCCTTGCTCACCCGCGCGCGCCGCTTCAACCGCCGCATTGAGTGCCAGAATATTAGTTTGAAACGCAATGCTGTCGATAACGCCGATAATCTCAGCCATACGCTGCGATGACGATTGAATACCGCGCATTTTTTGCGTCACCGAGAGCATCACTTCACTGCTGTTTTTGGCCGCATCCGATGCCTGATGCGAAACCGACGTTGCCTGACGGGTGTTATCGGCGGTGTTCTTGATGGTTGAGGTCAGCTCTTCCATGGAGGAGGCGGTTTGTTCCAGCGAGCTGGCCTGTTCTTCGGTACGCGCCGAGAGATCCTGATTACCGGCGGCAATCTGCGAAGCCGCAGTAGAAATCGCCTCGGCGCCGTCGCGCACTTGACCCACAATATGACGCAAGCTGCTGTTCATGTTATCCA
>NZ_JAGFPF010001245.1:0-640 GCF_025962695.1 Candidatus Symbiopectobacterium sp. NZEC135
ATTGAGAAAACTTTTAACGGTATTACCCGTCATCATCGCGCTGATATTGCGTTGCGGATTTGCGGTCATTTTTTGGCATAGATCGGCCAGGCTAGTGAACGTTAGCGTTTCGTCTCGCAAAACCTTCATAGCGGTTTCACCACGGAACTCCCCATTAGTGCCAACACGCGTGTCAATCTTCACTCTGGAGATCGCCCGTCCTTCCATCGGGTTGGTGATAAATAAAAGATCGTTGCCCTGCCGAACCAGCGAAATAGGCTTCTTGAAATAAATGTAATCGCCCTGGCAACGAATATTGTCGCTGCTAAACAAATGGCTCGTTGGGTTTTTGACGAGGTAATCAAAAATCATTTTTTTATCTTTATCGCTGTCACTATCACCAGGAACTGGATTTCCGTCGTTAAGCAGCGGACTCAAAATGCTTTTTGGCGTCACGGTATTCGCACGCTCGCCAGAGACTAGGCCTAATAGCAGCGTATTGCACTGTGCCGTCGCATCAGCAGCGTATGCCTTTTTCGTCGGCATACGCGCAGGGGTAGAGGCACCCGCCCCCCATTTCATCGCGATGCTCTTGAAAACCTCACCGATACCGACAAACGCATTTTTTACCGCATTAGAAAAGGTGCAAGAGTTGTTGCTG
>NZ_JAGFPF010001244.1:0-640 GCF_025962695.1 Candidatus Symbiopectobacterium sp. NZEC135
TCTCCACGTCTATGACGCCAATTCCAGGTATTGTGTTACCAACCCTTTCGACAATAGCGTCCATCCATCTAACACAACAAAGAGTACCAATTTAATGGGGACTGAAATTGTCACAGGACTCATCATCATCATGCCGAGCGCCAGCAAAATACTGGATACCAATAAATCGATAACAACGAATGGCAGATAGAGGTAAAAACCGATCTTAAACGCACTCTTTATTTCACTTAAAGCATAAGCGGGCAATAATGCGAGGATAGAAGTACGTTCTTCTTCATGTGCTTCACTATCGGGGTTATCTCCGCGTTGAAGGTGAGCTCGCTCAAAAAACTGAGCCAATTCAGCATCCGAATATTTTTCAAGATAATCCCGATAACTATCCAGGCCGTTTTCAACAAAGTGTATAACCGATTGGCTGTCTCTGGTATCGACATTGGCTTGCTGAAGTTGTTCATAGCCATTTTTCACCACGGGTAACATGACAAAAAAGGATAAAATCAACGCTACGCCATTCAATGTCATGTTTGAAGGGACTTGCTGAAGTCCCAAGGCATTGCCCACCATAACAAAAACGATGGAAAACTTTATATAACAGGTTCCGCATGCGATCAAAAAAGGAAGGAGCGTTGAAAATGCCAGT
>NZ_JAGFPF010001246.1:0-638 GCF_025962695.1 Candidatus Symbiopectobacterium sp. NZEC135
GTCCCCGGCATGGTGCTGATCAACCGCATTCTGCCCGGATTTGAGTCGCGCTGTGTGGCGCTGGACGATCGCCATGGCGGCTGGCTGGCAACCCGGCATATGATTCAGGAAGGGCATCGTGCCATTGCCTTTCTCTGTTCCGATCACCGGATTTCTGACGCCGAGGATCGCTTACAGGGCTACAGTGCCGCCCTGCACGATCAAGGCATTGCGCTGGATAACCGGCTGATCGCCCGCGCCGCGCCGGATGAAGCCGGTGGCGAGGCAGCGATGCGCGAACTGCTGAGCCACGGCGTGCCTTTTAGCGCCGTGGTGTGTTACAACGATTCGATGGCGGCGGGCGCATTGGCAGTATTAAGCGACAACGGCATTGAGGTGCCACAGGCTGTTTCTCTGATAGGTTTTGATGACGTGCTTATCGCGCGCTACTTGCGCCCACGATTGACCACGATCCGCTACCCGGTGATAGCCATGTCGACGCAAGCCGCCGAATTAGCCATTGCGCTGGCACAAGGCCAGGCGCTGACGGCGGTCACCAACACCTTTACGCCGACGCTGGTGCGTCGCCACTCGGTGCAGTCCCTCACCCGCACAGGTTAACCCTGTTAGCCGAGGATACGGGCATCTCAGAACCGGGT
>NZ_JAGFPF010001250.1:0-636 GCF_025962695.1 Candidatus Symbiopectobacterium sp. NZEC135
AATCGTCTCCGGCGCATCACGCGGGATCCGCCTGTTGATGGAAGAAGAAAATGTTGGACTGCCGCTGATTGGCCGTGTCGCCGCGGGTGAGCCGCTGCTGGCGCAAGAGCACATCGAGTGTCACTATCAGGTCGATCCGGCCATGTTCAAACCGCACGCCGACTTTTTGCTGCGCGTCAGCGGTATGTCTATGAAAGACATCGGTATATTAGACGGTGATTTGCTGGCCGTGCATAAAACCCAAGAGGTGCGTAACGGCCAGGTAGTGGTGGCGCGCATTGAGGATGAAGTGACGGTTAAGCGCTTGAAACGTCAAGGTAACACCGTACAACTTCTGGCGGAGAATGACGCATTTTCTCCCATCGTGGTTGATTTGCGTGAGCAGAGCTTCAGCATTGAAGGATTGGCCGTCGGTGTTATCCGCAACGGTGAGTGGAGCTAAACGCCGTTAGCCGACAGGGCGTTTCTTTCAGGGAAAGCCTTGTCGGTGATGTATCAGCCTTTCAGATCAACGTCCGGGTTTCGCACTCTTGATGGGCACCGTATGGTCATGGTGACAGTGCCCGTGTTCACGGCAATCAGCCACTTCCTGACAGGCTTCGCACAGGCCGTGTGCCTCGACCACGCTGTGACGCA
>NZ_JAGFPF010001249.1:0-636 GCF_025962695.1 Candidatus Symbiopectobacterium sp. NZEC135
TATCCGAGACATCGTACTACAACTGGAAATCCAAATATGGCGGTATGGAGTCCTCTGATATCAAACGGATGAAAGAGTTGGAAGAGGAAAATCGCCGATTAAAGCAAATGTACGCATCCCTGATGCTTATATCATGAAATTCTTAAGGATGTTGTTTCAAAAAAACTTTAACGGTGCCTGAGAAGCGTGAGCTGGTGCGTTATGTTATGACGGAACATCAGGCCAGCGAACGACGCAGGTGCCGGATTATCGGTATCAGTCGAAGTCTGTTGCATTATTGCCCGAACACAACACGGGATCTGCCTGTGGTCGAGGCACTACAAAAACTGGCGCACCAGTATCCGTGCCTATGGTTTTGGGCTTATGTTCAATAAGTTACGACAGGCAGGGTTACTGTGGAATGCAAAGCGGGTTTACCGGATCTATCGGTTGTTAAAACACAACTTTCGGCGCAAAGGGAAAAAACATTTACCTAACAGACATCCACAGCCGTTGGTTATACCGCATAAAATGAACCACTGTTGGTCTGTTGATTTTATGAGTGATGCCTTGAGCGACGGGCTGCGATTCAGGTTATTTAACGTCGTCGATGACTTTAATCGGGAAGCGTTGGCCATCGACGTTGATTTAAATATA
>NZ_JAGFPF010000124.1:0-4606 GCF_025962695.1 Candidatus Symbiopectobacterium sp. NZEC135
ATCGTATCTGAAACTGAATAGAAATCTTCGGTAGCTCTTATTGTGTAAAGATAAGCAACATTATTTTCCGCTATATCCATTAGATCATATGAAAAACCTCTGGCTATTTGTGGATTGGAACTTGTAGGTATAAATGCATCATTTCTGGTTCCAATAGCGGCCCTTCTTCCAGATAAGCCAAGAACATGAGCATTGAAGTTAATATTTACACCATTATCTCCACTCTCTGACCATGAAGAAAAACCATTCTTAAAAACCTCTTCGGGAGGTCGATTATCACCTCTATAAACCTTTTTCACTGGGAGGGAGTATACCAATGATGAAAACATTGCTATTAAAAATAAAAATAGTATTTTTTTTAGTGCTTTCATGTGTAACCTCATTATATGTATATGTGAATTCACTAAGGTGTATTTAGAAATTTCCATTTTTATTTTATTAAATAATAATTCAATCAAATACCATCTCATAAGAATAGCTAATTGATACCAAACAAACACAGACACTAATAACCAAAAACGCTCAACCAAAAAATTACATAATTTTAAAAATCAATATGAACAATGTAACCTATATTAAAGTAATATCGTAATTAACCTAAAAAAGCATTGTTGATTTAGATCACAAAAAATAGTATATAAGCACACTCAATGGATTTATTATTTTTACGGTTTTTCTTGATCTAACGTAATAGCTTTTATCTCTTTTGGATTATCGTCGGATTTGTCAAATAAAACATCAACGCGAGTTCTCGTCGTCATCGACTCCATAGCTATATTAAACATAGCCAACCCAGAATAGCTATTACATTTCCATATTCCTAATTGCTCTACAGTGTTATCATACCTAGCATCAGCATTTCTTGTGAGATAAGTAACCATACAGTGACAATATCCATCTATATTTGCTCGTAACATGGTTATAATACCACTTATTTTTTTGTTAAAATCCATAGTAAAGACTTTATCCGGCGTGCAATCTTTCACTGTCGCATAAGAGGATACTGAAAACAATAACAATAACAATAACAATAACAATAACAATTGGCTATTATTTGTGCCGAATGCATGTGCTTTATTTTTCATATATACCACACAAAGATTAACGTAAGTTTACCAGCAATAAAAACATGCTGTTTTCATTGTTTATTCATTAATGAAATAAATTTTATTTCATCGGAAGCACTATAGCAAATATCCACTGTTATTCCTGCCAACCAAGATGTTTTAAGAAGATCATATATATAAGAAGAGCTACTGCTTACATTGTAAATGTACAGATGGTTAGATTTTCCACTTATATACACATGGATTTTATCTCCACCTGAAAAAACATAAAGCCCATCAATTATAGCATTTTTATAAAAATTACCTTTAAATGATGACGCACAGTCTGTTTCCTGACCTATTCTAGATTCACCAAACGGAGCAGTAGTTCCATGAGCATGGAATGTAACTAGAAAAATAAAAAATACATATAAATTTTTAGTTTCATATCATACACCATCCGTCAAAAAAGTGCTATGAATATAATCTCTATATTTTATGAGATTTTGTCACAGATGCAAAATGTTATTTATTTAATAAGCCTTTGTACATTATGTATGCAAGTATAAAATATGGTGGCATTATATCGACATCATGCCTGTGAGTTTTATCATTAAACTCTACTTTATGTGAATGCCCTTTACTGCCACCGACAGACTCAGTAATAGGAGCTACACGATTATTCTTTGTATTATTCAGTGCTCCACCATTTATCCAGCTATCTTTTAATGGAACGTTCCAATAACCAAAACCGAATGCATAATTTATATCATAGATGTCTCCCTGCTTATGATTATGATTAGGAAGTTCGCTAATAGATAAGCTATGTTCTAAAACTTCCACACTTATATTTGACTCTGAAAATTCAGTGTATTGTTTTATTCTGTATACGCCGTCCGATGCATTCTTTATTATTTCTTTTTCACTTCCAGCACCCACATTATTTATTCCTCCACCTAATATGAATTTATCTATAAGATTAGGGGTTCCATTTTTACCATCGCACAATAGCCACCCATCAGGTATTTCATTTCCGAAAAAAATAATAATAGTTCCGATAGGTAAAGTTGTTGTTAATGTCATAGTTTCTCTATCCCTTTAAAAGGTTAATTTAACAGTAACTAACTAATAAGGTTGTTTACTCTGTGTTACGGTAAGTGACAAATTAGTTGGTACTCTGGTTAATTTAGGCTGCCTGTATTTCCCATTACGTGTTCAGCATGACTTCACCTATCGGTTGCCAGTTTAGTGCCCTGCCTAACCGACGTTCAATTAGGAACTTCTTTCTCGAAAAAAGAATAACCTTTCCAATTGGAAAATTATTTCTGTACTATATATTACCGTATTTTTTAATAGGCCAAACTCACAACACCCAACCAACGTGAGCATTAACCAAATTTTACTTGTAACATTATTGATAATAGCAGAGATTCCAGAATTATCTGCATGCGTATAAAAACAGATGAAAATTATGTTTTTTTTGATTTTTTTTATATTTAATTTTAGCGTATTGTTTTTTTATTTGTTGTAATGCTAAACATTTCAAATGATACAAAATTTAATATCAATAGATGTGAAATTAATAATTTGATCTCCGTCAACATTTACGTTTTACATTGTAAGCGCGTTGTAAGTAGGGGACCGTTTAAATAACGTTGCCAGACAAAGTTCTTTGCTTTCAGCCAACTGGGTTTTCAATAAGGCATGGCGGGCTGCCTGAGCCGGAGATGGGGTCCGCTTGGAAAACGGAATCTATGGTCACTCCCGTTTTTGCAACACCGATTTCGACGATAAGTTGGCTTGCTTGAATCTATCCGGCGTCTTAATGGGAGCCAGCCGATCGACCAGTTCTGCCAGGTCCCGCTGATGAATATGTTTCTGCAGTAACGTCAGAGCAGCCATACTGCGATGACCGGCGATTTCATCATCCGAAATGACGGTCACATCAACCAGCGGGAAAGCATTGCTGTAGAGTTTTCCAGCCAGAGCCGGATCGTCAAACTCATCCAGCCATCGGGTGGAGTACGGATACGGGCTGCGTTTACCGGTATAGAACAGCACCGGTATCACCAATGGCAGTGTCTTATGGCCCGCGTCGAGATGACGCTGCATGGCGGATAAGGCGAAAGGCCATATGCCTGTCGGGCATCGACTGGTGCTCCACAAGAACGTGAATGTATCCATCGCCGGCAGAAGTTTTCAGGCTGTAGAGCACGTCGCTGAAATACTGGCGCAGATCATCCTCAACGAACGAGCCGGATTCCAGTTTCAGCGTGCTGAGATCGCAGACTGCGCGGAGTTCCGCAGGCAGGTGGATTTCCATGAAATCCCTGGCAATATCCGGCTGCGTCAGGAACTGCCTGAACGTGGCATCGTGGGGAGTGGGTGTGCAGCTTTTCTTTCTCATCAGTCCTGCCCCTGAAAAATAACCGGCATATGTTACCACGCCACCTGAGTCTGTTTGCCAGGAAGTCATCCCGGTTATTTATTCCGGGTATTGCCGGTCTCCGGTTCCACCTTCTGAGCATTGCAGACCCGGATAACCGTCATTTTAGAAACGCCGGCCAGACGAGCTGTTTCACGTAAGGATTTACCGTGAGCCAGGCGCAGTGTACGTATCAGCTCGTGTTTCTGCACATCGGCTACCCTGCCCCGGTATTTGCCCTCGGTTTTCGCTTTACTGATGCCTTGCGCCTGGCGGCGTCTTCGGTCTTCATAGTCCTTTCTGGCAATGGCAGCCAACATTGAATCGCTACTGGTTTGTTAGACACCTCAGAGTCATTTAAAATGGCTTAAAAATGAGGTGCCCATGAGCGGTAAACGTTATCCCGACGAGTTTAAAATTGAAGCGGTCAAACAGGTTGTTGATCGTGGTCATTCCGTTGCAAGCGTGGCAACACGCCTTGATATCACCACTCACAGTCTTTATGCGTGGATAAAGAAGTATGGCCCAGATTCTTCGGCCAATCAGGAACAGTCAGATGTTCAGGCCGAGATCCGACGGCTCCAGAAAGAATTGAAAAGGGTGTTGCGTTGACAGATTGAATCTACAGCGGCGTACTTCGCAAAGCTGTCCGACTGAGGTACGTCTTTATCCGTGACAACAGTCGTGACTTTCCGGTTCGTTTGCTCTGCCGTGTTTTGGATGTTCATCCGAGTGGTTTCTATGCCTGGCTTCAGCAGCCCCATTCACGGCGATACCACACAGACCAGAAGCTGACCGGGCTGATTAAGCAGTTTTGGCTTGAATCTGGGTGTGTATATGGCTATCGCAAAATTCACCTGGATTTACGCGATACGGGTGAACAGTGTGGGGCGAACCGGGTCTGGCGTCTGATGCACGGTGCAGGAATAAAGGCTCAAGTCGGTTATCACAGTCCAAGATCGTACAAAAGCGAGCATTGTGGCACCCAACAAGCTCCAGAGACAATTTAACCCGATGGCACCGGATGAACGCTGGGTGACAGATATTACGTATGTTAGAACACATGAAGGTTGGTTATATCTTGCGGTAGTGGTCGACCTGTTTTCCCGTAAAATCATTGGCTGGTCGATGCAGG
>NZ_JAGFPF010001247.1:0-636 GCF_025962695.1 Candidatus Symbiopectobacterium sp. NZEC135
AGAAATTCTTGGCATGATATTTCCTTATATAGTTATAGGGCATATTGCTTAAAGGCATATAATATAGCGCTGTACTAAATACAAATTAAACCATTCCCCTGCTATAGAAATTAACACACAGAAATATAACAGAGCTCGCGATAATCCCTTTATTACTCGATAAATACGATCTGATTATCATCAGTTTTAGCACGGGTGAATAACAAATAACCGTCGTAACCAGGAAACCTATCGGGGGGGAGATAAACGCGTCGAAAAAAAACCAGTGAATACCAAATGTATTCGACTGGTTTTTCAGGGGATGAAGGGTGATGTTAGCGCTCAGACACTGGTATTTTAGCCAAAACGTTTACTAATCGTCGCCACCGCTTGTTCCATGGTCGGAGACATACCGCCCGCAACCAGACAACAGGCAAGTTGCAAACGCAGGGCATAAGGTAGCGCAATTTCCCCCGCCAGGCACTGCGCGGTCCAACGCGCGGTCGTCGCCACATCACGGGCGATCGGCAACTTATCCGGCGCTACCACAATATCCTGGCGCTGTTGCAGCACTACGCTGTGTTGGCCTTGGATAAAGTGAATTTCAGGGCAGCGCTGTGGATTAGCATCCACCTCGCCCTCCGTGCCGTGCATCAA
>NZ_JAGFPF010001248.1:0-636 GCF_025962695.1 Candidatus Symbiopectobacterium sp. NZEC135
CGGGTGTGTTGCCACAGCAGTGACAGCGGCAGCATCGGGGCGGTGGTATTCACATTGAGCGGCGGTAAGCCCTGTGCGATTTGCCTGTCAAACCAGGTGTTAAGGGTGGCGAGCAGATCGTCTCGGCGGGTGAATTCCCACAGGCGAAACAGACCATACAGGCCCACGCCCTGCGGCCATTCCCAACTGTTGAAAGAGATATAATCTCCCGGCGTGCCATCCAGATTAGGCTCATGAAAGCGGCCTTCGTCTTTCAGGCCGAGGGTGCCTGTTATCAGGGCATCTAACTGTGCGTTCAGTGTGGTGTTGCTGCTCATTGAGTCGGTTTTCCCTTGGTGAAAGCGTGCGTGTTGCAAATGGTGTAGCATTTGCGCAAAACAATGCGCAATACGAAAATTTTTTGCGTTAATGTTTTGTGATTTTGGTTAACTTTTTGGCGAGATGCGTACCGATCAGGGTTTTTTTTATTTATTAAAATAACCGGTTATGATGACGCTATCTGAGGCAGAGAAACGGCAGCGAAAAGCGATGAAAGTCACGCTGGAAGAGTTGCAAGCGTTTGTGGTGGTCATCGACAGCGGATCGATCACGGCAGCGGCAGAGCAGGTGGGGCAGACCGCGTTCGGCATCAGGCGT
>NZ_JAGFPF010001251.1:0-635 GCF_025962695.1 Candidatus Symbiopectobacterium sp. NZEC135
TTCTCCGGCAGCCAGTAGCCTGTCATTATCGATTGCTACGGTGATGCTTGCGGTGGGGTTATTGTTTACCGGCCCGCTCTCCGACACGCTGGGCCGCAAGAATGTGATGGTGATTTCGCTACTGTTGGCCGCGTTCTGCACGCTGATTTGCGCCTTTATGACCAGTTGGCACGGCGTGCTATTAATGCGCGCACTGATTGGGTTATCGCTAAGCGGCGTAGCCGCGGTGGCCATGAGCTACCTGAGCGAAGAGATTCACCCCAGCTTCCTGGCCTTCTCCATGGGGTTATACATTAGCGGGAACTCTATCGGTGGCATGAGTGGTCGTTTGGTTACCGGGGTGCTGACTGATTATTTCCCCTGGCGCGTGGCTATCGGGGTTATGGGGGTTCTCGCGTTGTTTGCGGCGTTGATGTTTTGGCGTATCTTGCCTGACTCCCGTCATTTTCGGCCCGGTTCGCTGCGGCCCAAATCATTGTTGATTAACACCAAGATCCACTGGCATGACGCCGGGTTGCCCTGGCTGTTCCTTCAGGGATTTTTATTGATGGGAGCCTTTGTTACCCTGTTCAACTACATTGGCTACCGGCTGCTGGCACCGCCCTTCACCCTGAATCAGGCCATGGTTGGCTTGC
>NZ_JAGFPF010001252.1:0-635 GCF_025962695.1 Candidatus Symbiopectobacterium sp. NZEC135
ACGGTTACTAACGTTGCAGGCACGCGCCTGTCGCCAATTGGCGCAATCCATTCTGTTGCAGCAAAAATATCAGCACGATGGCCGTATCGAGCGGGCGTTTGTTTATCTGGATGCCGCACTTCATGCTTTTTTTACGCAAGATGGCGCAAATACAGCCCAAGGAAAAGCATTACGTCATCTGCTGAATAACCTGCGCGCCATTGATGCTCAGTTAATGAATATCGAATCAGAGCAATGGCTGGAATCGCAGCAACAGATGGAAGAAAGTCTGGCGGATGATGGGCTGACCGGCTGGAGCGATATTCGACTGCGCATCGGTCGCCATCTTACCCCGCGCTCAGCACTGTTTCGCCACGCGATCCGTATGTCTGCCCTGCTGTGCGGGGGGTATGCGCTGATTCAATTGACACACATGCAGCACGGCTACTGGATTCTGCTCACCAGCCTGTTTGTGTGTCAGCCAAACTACAATGCAACGCGGCGACGTTTGGCACTGCGTATCATCGGGACGCTGGCGGGCATTCTGATTGGGATACCGGTACTCTATTTTGTCCCCTCTCTTGAAGGACAACTAACGTTGATTGTTATCAGCGGCGTGCTGTTCTTTGCCTTTCACAACGTACAATATGCTCATG
>NZ_JAGFPF010001253.1:0-634 GCF_025962695.1 Candidatus Symbiopectobacterium sp. NZEC135
GGCAAAACGGGCATCATTACCAATGACGAAAAAACTTACTATACGGTGGATAAAAAAAGAGGAGATATCTTTTTTGAAAATGCAGGTATGTCATTAAAGAAATTTTATGCTGATTACCAGAAACGAATGCCTTCTTTGACAACGCTGGCCGCCTCAATCATGAAAAAAAACTTAAAAGAGAAATTCAATCTGGATATCGATCCAGATAAAAATTACTTTATGCTGTTCAATTCAGCGATGAGTTGCTCGGATTGCTTTAGTGGTTGGTGCTTCACGGGAAAACCGATAGAATATGGATCGTTGTCAAGCTACCTGCTACGAAACTTCCCCGCTGATGCTCAGGAAAATCTGGTTTCGGTAAATAGCCAATCCGGTATTTATCGCGTTGCACCTGATACTGCCAATGTCTTTGACCGGGAAAACGAAGTTCAACTACTTCCAACAACGTTTATCCAGCTGGTGTGGGATATCAACTTTTACCAACAAGCCTCATCCATCTACACCGACATCTTTAATAACAAGGGCATCCATAGCAAAAAGAACTTTATCGATTTTATTATCAACCTCTCCTCTCAACAACTCAGTCACCGCGCGATATCTGATCTATTGTCGGGAACCGGGTTGACTAAAAATA
>NZ_JAGFPF010001257.1:0-634 GCF_025962695.1 Candidatus Symbiopectobacterium sp. NZEC135
CCGCAAACCCAGCGAGGGGACATGGCAAAACCATGCCACATTTCTCTTGAACTCAATGCCGCAGAAAATGGCAGATCAATTCCGCGCCAACATAGATCAGTACCTCAGTTGGCATCGTTCGCGCGGTTTTCTGACGTGTATACCGGATGAAGAGGCGTGTGCTACCGAGGAACACGATATCGTGTCATGGGAAAAGATATGCACCATGATTCTGAGTAATGATTATCGCAGCCTGGCCCTGACAGCTTCACCCTCGCCTTCAGAGGACGCGACGCTTTGCTGTAGCAGAAAAAAATCTCGCAGAAGGCGCAGTAACAGTAATGAAGCCATCTTTCTGTGATATTCGCGCTCATCTTTAAGGAACCCAATCGCTGCCGGGGATGCGCTACTGGTGATAGAAGTGCGCCCAGACTTTGATCAATACAAACGCAGAGGCGCTCCAACAGGCTACTGCGGATAGCAATGCCAGCGGCAGCTTCATGGATGCGGTAAAATAGTAGAGCGATATCAGGTAAATCAGATAGGGAATGACTGACCAGATGCCAAACAGGATGGTGGCTCGTAGCGCTTCAGTACCGCGCTCTGTTCCCACAATGTAATGGGCAATTAAGGCAAAGGTCGGAAACAGCGGGAT
>NZ_JAGFPF010001254.1:0-634 GCF_025962695.1 Candidatus Symbiopectobacterium sp. NZEC135
CGGTCAAATCTCAACAGCCGCCAGCGAGATCGTCGCCGGTAACACCGATCTCTCTTCTCGCACCGAACAGCAGGCGGCAGCCGTGGAACAAACGGCGGCCAGCATGGAGCAACTGACCGCCACCGTGAAGCAAAATGCGGATAATGCCAGCCATGCCAACAAGTTGGTGGTAAATGCCTCGCAAACGGCCAAACAGGGCGGAGAACAGGTAGGCCACGTGGTGCAAACCATGGTGGATATCGAACAAAGCTCCAAGCGCATTGCCGAAATTACCTCGGTTATCAACAGCATTGCCTTCCAGACCAACATTCTGGCGCTGAACGCAGCCGTCGAAGCGGCGCGCGCCGGGGAGCAAGGGCGTGGTTTTGCCGTGGTCGCTGGCGAAGTGCGCAATCTGGCACAGCGCAGCTCGCAAGCCGCTAAAGAGATAGAAGGGCTGATCAGTGAGTCCGTCACGCAAATCAGTCAGGGGGCCAATCTGGTCACCAACGCGGGCAAAACCATGGATAACATCGTGAAATCAGTAACGCAGGTGCACGATATCATGGGCGAAATCGCCACCGCCTCGGAAGAGCAGAGCCGTGGTATTGCGCAGGTCAGCCAGGCGATTGCGCAAATGGATGGCACCACGCAG
>NZ_JAGFPF010001256.1:0-634 GCF_025962695.1 Candidatus Symbiopectobacterium sp. NZEC135
CGCCAAACAGATATTTGGCTGTGGTGCAAAAATGCTGCGTACGGGCATCTGTTTTTTGATTCATGATGGCTATAGATCCATGTGTTTTATGTCATTGACTAAACGAGGTGAACCCGGTATTTACGCGGCGATGTTTTTCAATCTGGGTAAATACATGCTTAACCCTGTTTTCTATTTTGCGTTTCGATAATAATTGGTGTTCAGCGTTCTGATGGTTTTCTGCGTATTTCAGCAGAAAATGTTTTCATGTAATTAGCCTGATTCGTTAAGTGTCGTTTTTTATAAAATAAGTGGTGTGTGCTTGAGTGATGACAGTCAATTGCGGGTCAGGCGATAGGCTGTAAAAGGTTTTAATCATAGTTAACGGGTATCTCTATTAAATGGGGCCGGTGTGTCTGGAATGCTTTTTCGAGCGCATCAGAAAGATCGGCGATATCCAAAATTTTTGTCGCTGATACCCCATTGGCATTAGCCAGCAGGGTGAAATCGACCGGGCCGAATTCGGTCAGATGACGTTGCGGTTCAGAACCCTCGAGATGCTGGTAATACTTGATAAGGCCAAACGCTGAATCCGACAGAACCACGATAACCACCGGTAGCGAGTAACGGGGAAGGGTTTCAAGTTCCTGGCTGG
>NZ_JAGFPF010001255.1:0-634 GCF_025962695.1 Candidatus Symbiopectobacterium sp. NZEC135
ATAGCGCCCGAGATTACGCAACCGTTCTGCAATAAGAAACAGGATGATGGGCCAGCCCACCAGAAAGCCCAGCGAATAGATCAGTCCGTCGTAACCGGAGGTATACACCAGCGCCGAAATGCCGAGAAACGACGCGGCAGACATATAGTCACCCGCAATCGCCAATCCGTTCTGAAAACCCGTGATATTGCCGCCTGCCGTATAATAGTCGCTGCGCGAACGTGTGCGCTTCGAGGCCCAATAGGTGATGTAAAGCGTGCCGCCGACAAACAGCAGGAACATGACGATGGCCTGAATATTCAGCGGCTGGCGTTGAACGTCGCCGGTGAGGGCATCCGCGTAGGCCATGACAGGGAGCATCAGACCAACAAGCGGTAATAACAGACGCGTTTTCATTACTTAACCTCACTCAGCAGCTTTTTGGTCATACGGTCAAATTCTCCGTTGGCGCGATAGACATACACCCCTGTCGAGATAAACGAGATAACGATAAGGCCAATCCCGATGGGAATGCCGCGCGTAATCGTTGCGCCGGGAGAGATGGGGGTACCCAGCCAGGCGGGGGCGAAAGCAATCAGCAAAATAAAGCTGATGTATAACACCAGGATGATCAGAGAAAGCGAGACGGCAAAAA
>NZ_JAGFPF010001258.1:0-633 GCF_025962695.1 Candidatus Symbiopectobacterium sp. NZEC135
AAACATCCCGTTCTCACTGCATAACACGCTGGACGATGTCATCACGCTGTTGGCGCACACCGCCCACGAGAAAGGGCTGGAGCTGACGCTCAACATTCAACCCGGCGTGCCCGAACGTTTTGTCGGCGATCCGATGCGTCTGCAACAGGTGATCACCAACCTGCTGGGCAATGCCATCAAATTCACCGAAAAGGGCAATATCGATATCCGCGTTGAGCGCCACCGCCAAAGCCATAAACGGCTGGAGTTGGAAATTCAGATCCGGGATACCGGTATCGGCATCGCTGAAGGGCAACAGGCGCAGCTATTCCAGGCGTTTCGACAGGCCGATACCAGCATTTCCCGCCGCCACGGCGGTACCGGACTGGGGCTGGTGATCACCCAGCGGCTGGTGAAAGAGATGGGGGGCGATATTCGCTTCCAAAGCACGGTAAACCAGGGTTCCACCTTTTGGTTCCACATCACGCTAACCTGCGATCCGCACAGCGCCGTGGCGGAGAATAATCTCTCGGTACTGCAAGGACACAGCATTGCCTATGTGGAAGCCAACGCCTCCGCCGCGCAAGCCGGGTTAGATATTCTGGGACAAACGCCGTTACAGGTGCACTTTAGCCCTACCCTTGAACAGTTACC
>NZ_JAGFPF010000125.1:0-4551 GCF_025962695.1 Candidatus Symbiopectobacterium sp. NZEC135
CAAGCTGATAATCCGATTTCATACGTAAACGACTAACCAATCCATAAATCGTACGACGACCAAAGTGAACTTTAATAATGGAGCCAAACTGACCAATGGGGTAGTTCTCCCCTGCAAAAACTCTGGATAATTCGGAAATGGAAGGATCAAGTTCTGCAATTATACGTGAACCATCTACCTCTATAATCTTACCAATAGCCAAATTTTCGATTGGTTTTGTATACTTACTATCCATATCAAACTCCGCCTTCAAGAATCTGTGTCAGATATTCAAATCTCCACCATTGAATACTGTGGGGCGATTCAATAGTAGTATCTGCATGGAAAAATCCTTTATCAGCAAAAATAAGTACTTGCTCACTGATAGCATTATCTTCATGCCAAGCCTTTAACACACCCGTGGGGTTTGCATCACTTGTGAAAACAATTATGGTCAAATTACCATGGGACGATTTTAACCCTTTATCAATCTCTAAATTGATATGTGCATCGCCAAAGCTATATCCGATAATTAATAAAACACGTTGATTACCATTTCTAGGGTTTAAAACAAGTCGAGCTCTTTGCATCAGATTTGCATATGGATCGAGCTGAGTTTCTCGATATTTTGTTGATGCAGGCCAAATCATAATTTTCGATGATTGATTTCTACTATGCTTAAGATGCGGGGCAATGCGTAAAGGCGTAGATGATAAAGGATGTTCAACCCAATTTATTGAACCATGCAGCTTTAATACTCGTGCTTCTAATCCTTTTTGCTCAAACGTAGAAGGAGACCACCACCCTGACACGCCACCTTCTAGACCATCAGCATAACGCAATTCGGACAATGCTAGAGAATCTTCAATTAATGTATCGTAATTCATCACTAGATAATCGATAGTTCCCGAATGGTTATCTTTTCCTGGCCTCATAGGTCGATGAAGTGCTTTCACAAATCGCTCATGAATTTCAGAATCTATGTCTATGTTGATAACTTCAAAAATCGCCAATTTGATTTCATCAATAACTTTCAACAATTGGTCATTACTATACTCTACATTCCCGATTTTTACGTTACTCGTATCAACACCACGGTTAGCACGGCGAGAAGTAATAGCTAACCAATCAACTAATTCACTTAAGTAGTCTTCGATGTGTGAGGCTGGATTTGCATCAGCAAAAGAAGATTGGATAACATTCAATATCTGCTTTGAATCCGCAGATAGTTTATCGCTTTCTAGTGCTTTGGCAGTAAGCTGATTAGTTAAAGGTAATCCCGCACAAGCGCTGGCTCCTGCTCCAAGCAATACAGATTTTGAATGTGAAAGCAGCTCCTCAAGCTTATTTAAAGCACTTCTGAATTCTTTTTTTTCAAAAATACTAATATCAAATGCCATACTCTCTCCCTGCTACCTTTACATAATCAAGAGTTGAATGTTCTAAAGCATTTTTGAATCGCCTGATTAGTTTTAACTTAGTGCAAACCCCACTTAATTGACTTTTCTTATTTAGAAAAATGATGAAAATTTAACAAAAACCGATTTAGATATTCCAATGGCGCTTAATGGTTGCTATACCCACCCCTAACGCGACAGCTGCTTTAGCTTGGCTCAAGCCTTGCGCTCTGGCCTCCTGTACTCGTTTGAAGGTGCCTGTAGCAGCGGGGCGACCTAATTGCCTTCCTTCTCTCTTCGCCCTCATTAAGCCCTCTTTGGTGCGTTCTACAATGCGTGATTTCTCGAACTCCGCAAAGGCTGAGAACATTTGCAGCATCAACTTACCTTCTGCACTGGCAAGGTTCCTCACAGGCAAATCCAAAGATACCACATCAATATTACGCTCAACCAACATTGCGATAGTCTGCTGTACATCAATATTATCGCGACCAAGGCGGTCGAGTTTTAACACAACCAATCGATCCCCAGCTTCCAGTTTATGATTGACCATATCGGCGAAGGATTTACGTTGCATTGCCAGTACACCACCGGAAACAACTTCCGATACAACACGGCTGTCAATTACCTCATAGCCAGCCTGACGGATCGCCATGATTTGGTTTTCTGTCGTCTGCTCGCTGGTGGAAACGCGACAATAGGCAAAAGTACGGCTCATAACATCCCCTCAGTTGGTATCAATATACGGTATCATAATCAATCTTTGGTATCTTTATGTCAATACCCTAATTTTTTGATACTAGTTCTGGGGGATGTACACTGGTGTCATAAAACGTTCGATTGTTGATACCGCTCTGACTACCATCTCGAAACCACTATGCTGATATTTGCCAAACATCCAGTAGCCCCCTTCGAGATAGAAATAACCTGCTTGATCATGCAATCCAAATTTGACGATATTTGAATTATGAAACTTCGATTTAATGAAGGTGCTTTATGCGGATGTTAGGAGAGTAAAGTGAGGTAGCAAAAGTACTACCTCTAAGTGGGATTTAGCGAAAGTCTTTCATTGTGTACTTGTACGTTACAACATCGGAGCCAGCGTGAAGCTCGGTTATGGTCAACGCACTGCCATTAACAGAAAATACTACATTGAACTCAACGGTGCCTGAACCATTCCAGCGGTTGGAACTTTGCCCCGTTTCTTTCCATATCACATTTGCATCAGAAAGCTTGCAATCATAAGAAAAACGTTGACCATCAGATTGTCTACGGTAAGAAAGAGTGAATACGCCTGCTGTATTCGTTTTCTCTGCTTTGACACTATTCAAATCACGCCCAAACATCCCGGCGATTGCGCTTCGGCAAACCTGCATATCAGAGAACGGCTTTGTACTTGCCGCTGCCATGTTTGCTGGTGCTGCGGCTTTAGCCTTAGCTACGCTCGTTGCTGCGAAGGTGGTGCTTGTCGGTGCAGCTGCTGCTTGGGGCGCAGATGATTTGTCAGAGCTGCTGCTACAACCTTTAATGACAGCAAAGACCACAATGGCAATAAAGATAAAACCACGCACAGGAGACTCATAGGGTTTTTTAACGCCGCAATTGGGACATATCTTTGCACCAGATGAAACCGCGTGCCCGCACTCCCTGCACATTTTCATTGCCATGATAATCTTTCCTTAATCATCAAGTTCAACAACATAGCGACCACCTTTATCTTTAATAATGTACTTGTACAAGTCATCACAGAAGACCGTGACCGAACCTCCAAAAGCTGCGGGATAGACGCCATTCACCTTGTTACATCGATAACCAGCCTGCTGTATCACAGCCTGACTTTCTGCCTTTAACTCAGGTGAGCCATCGTCTGCGAACGCACTACATGCACTTAATCCCAGAGCTACTATAAGAATCTTTTTCAAAATCAGTCTCCATCGCTGAAATGGTTAAGAAATAATCGGCATACACACAAAATTTATTAATTAGTAAAATCGATCATTAATATACTATCGATCGTTAAAACTGATCAATATGGTTATTATAATGATTGGGTGAAATTCTACACAGGTTGCTGAAGTGTAAGCGAACGTTCGGTACAGGAGGGGGGTAAGATGAAAGGCCATATATTTGTGATGTGTGGGTTACTAACGACGTTTGCCGCCGAGGCTGGGCGGATCACCATGAGCAATTCTGACGAACAGGAGTTGCAGGGCGAAAAGCGGTTGTGCTTTTACGAAAACAGCATTTACTTGTTTACACTGGTGACGCGCTCTCAGTCCTGCCCGCATACTATGACTTTCAATACCGCTGAGAATGAAAAATAACCAACCAAAAACCCCCATACAGGCGGGGTTAGGTGTATGCTGATTGTGTACATTTTCTATATATGTTATTGAAATATAGATATAATGTATTATCAATGTGTTAATAATGCACAGGGTTAGCATTACTGATTTGTTAAATCAACCACACGAAGTAAATCCTTCAAGGGTGGTGTATGTGTATATCTTGCTGTGATGCCTAGTGATTGAGTTCTACTATGACCTACGACAAACTGAACAAGCGATGAATTACCAACGGTAGCTATTGCATTGCTTATGAATGTATGACGTAACGAGTGCACTCTACGTTTGAGGCCATACTCGTTGTAGTGGGGAATGCCTAATTCATCCATCAAGCTTATCCAGTCTTCCGTAGTAGTCGTGTAGTTTGGAAGATTGCCAAAGACAGGATCGGAATCTTTTAGGTTTTCCACACAGGCCAAAAGCCCTGCTTCTATAATTCTATGAATTGGAACCTGTCGTCTGGCGTGTTCGGTCTTCCCTGTGTCAATAAAGATATACCAGCGCCCGGTTTCCTCATCTTTTCGTATGTGATTCTTACGGATCTCCGATATCTCACCACGCCGAGCACCTGTATAAACCAGTGTAAGGAAATACCATTTCCGATAATCACTATCTGGTAGGGCTAAAAGACGCTCTTTGATCCGGTTCAGTTCGCTGGCGTTGTAGTTTCCACCCCGGTTGGGTTTCACCTCGCAACTAATCTGATCAGTAGGAGATTTGGTCAGAATATCCTTCTGATCTACAAGATATGTTTTAAACAGCGAGCGCCAGAGCTTTAAATGCTTGTGGACGTGCTCACTGGCGATGAGGTCATCTTCGGGAACGTCATA
>NZ_JAGFPF010001259.1:0-633 GCF_025962695.1 Candidatus Symbiopectobacterium sp. NZEC135
TGACGCTGGAGCGCAGTGATTTCACCTTGCTGATGCAGTGGTTGGGTGAGATGGAACAGTTGGGTGTGAGCGTGCTCCAGCTTGATGTGAATGCCGTGGACGGTGCGCCCGGCAGGGTTGATATCAGCAAACTGGTGATGGAGCGTGTTAATGAAAGCTAATGCTCTCCACACTGACGCAAACAAGGGGCTAGCGTTCAAAACGAAAGTGCTGGGTGCCCTGTTACTGATGCTGGGCTATCTGTTTTTCCTGGCGCTGGATGCCCCCGCGCGGCTGTTGACGCGATGGCTACCGCCGGATCTGGCGGTTAACGGTGTTAGCGGCACCGTCTGGCACGGGCAGGTTGATGTGGTTCGCTGGCGCGGTAGCAATGTGGGCGCGGTGAGCTGGGATGTCACCTTCTCTGACCTGATGCCCGCGCTGGCGCTGACGTTCGATAGCCCCGACGGGCCGCGCGGTAAAGGTGTGATCCGGGGCTGGCAGCAGGCGCAACTTTTCCAGTGGCAGGTGTCTGTTCCGGCGGCTTACGTGGTGAATAAATTGCCGCTGATTGTCCCGGTCAGCGCACAAGGGAACGTGCAGTTGCGACTGCAACAAGCGGTTATCGATCCGCGTGGATGCCAATCGCTGTCG
>NZ_JAGFPF010001260.1:0-633 GCF_025962695.1 Candidatus Symbiopectobacterium sp. NZEC135
CTGCGCCCTGCCTGCTTGCAGCGCGCACGCTCGGCGTTTGTGGCAGGCAAGCTGACGCGTCCCCAACTGACACAAGTGGAAGACGATGAAGTGAGACGCGTCGTGGAGCAGCAAAAGGCCTGCGGTATTCATGTGATTACCGATGGCGTGCTGCGCCGTACCGGGGGGCATTACGACTTTTTTTCCCACCTGCACGGTATTGCCGGTCCGCTGGAGGAACAGAATTATTGTATTACGCGGCAACAGATGGCGGCCTGTCACCTTCAGGTGGTGGGGCCGGTTTCTTTTAATCCCGAACATCCCTTTTTGGCGCATTACCGCTTTCTGCATCAGGCCGTGGGTGACGATCCCCAGGCTGTCGCCAAGCAGACGCTGCCAAGCCCCTGCATGTTGATGTACCGCTCGTTGCGCCGAAATGGTGTTTATCAGGCGTTAGATGACTCCTGCGACGATTTGGCACAGGTATACGTTCAGGCGCTGCACGCGTTTTATGCCCAAGGGTGCCGCTATCTGCAACTGGATGATACGTTCTGGAGCCTGTTTGGCGATGTCGCCGCGATCCGTGCCGAGCTGGATGATGACACCGATCCCTATCAGCTCATTGAGCACTGCGTTTCTTTGCTTAACCGCATC
>NZ_JAGFPF010001261.1:0-632 GCF_025962695.1 Candidatus Symbiopectobacterium sp. NZEC135
CGATCTGGTCATTGAATTCGATCTGGCGCTGTTGGAAGAAAAGGCCAAATCGACGTTGACGCCGGTGGTTATCTCCAACATGGACGAAATCAAAGAGCTGACCAAGTTGAGCGGCACCGTTGTTGTCGGTGAAACACCGGTTATCCGTATCAAGAAGTAACGCTTTTCTGAGTACAGCACCTCATACCAGCCCACGGTCAGTACGTTGACTGTGGGTTTTCTATTTATTGCCACCCTATTTACCGTAAACGCGGGCGCTTTGCCGCACCGACAGAGGCCATTTCGAGGGCTGCTAATACCTTTACCGCATCCCCGACCAACGAAATCCCCAGCGACTGGGCCACTAATGCGCAGCATTCCCCGTTTCGCACCCGCTGAGCGCCAAAAGTATCAACCGCGATCATCTCCAGAAAATGCATCGCACTGTGGCAGTGATGAATACCCTGCTCCCACGCCACCCGATAGCAGGGTTCTCCCTGCCGCACTCGCGCCCCGGCGACCGTCTTCACCGCAATGTTCTCCAGCGCACACATCGCCGAAAATAAAGGACTGATGCCGTGTTCTCTGGCGACCAATCGGCAGGACTCACCATTACGTACCCGTTCTCCGGCACAGGCGTTTACGGCGATCAT
>NZ_JAGFPF010001262.1:0-632 GCF_025962695.1 Candidatus Symbiopectobacterium sp. NZEC135
GAAACACCCCGTTGCCGTCGTTGGCTTTTAGCCGCTGCAACGGGCTTACCAGTTCTGCCGCTTGCCAGCCATCGCGCAGGCTATCGAGCAGTACTGGCAGCTTGATGTCCTGATAGCAGAAGCAGTGCACGTCCGGCATCCGCTGTTTGCCTACGCTGATGGTGGTTTTCGCCGTGTGGTAAGAGCGCACCACGCCCCCTTCCTGCGGGAAAAAGTTACCCAGCGCCAGGCGTACTTTAAGCGGGCTGCCCTGTTGCAAGCGCTGATAAAGCTGTACCATGCGACGCTTGTGCTCTTCGGGCTCCCAACGTTCGGCGTGCAGATAAGCGGGTTTCAGCACCACCATTTCGGTGAGTGAAACTATCGCCATCAGGTCATCTTTACCGGTTTCCATCAGCAGCGATTGCAACTGCTGCAATTCACTCATCGCGGTACTGACACCGAGCTGCCCGCTGTCCAACTCCACCACCATGGCGACGCGCGGCAATGTCAGATCGACCCCCAAACGCTGCGCCCACTCTTGCATGGTGGAAGAGTAGTTGTCATTGCGCACCATGCTCAACACCAGCTCTTCACGCAAACGGCTGTTTTGCGCCAGCAGTTGCAGCAAATGCGCTTGTTCCACCTTCATT
>NZ_JAGFPF010001263.1:0-632 GCF_025962695.1 Candidatus Symbiopectobacterium sp. NZEC135
ACACTGGTTTATCAGCGGTGATTTGGCCTCCAGCCTGGTGAGCGCGGTGGCGGTGCTGGTGATTGCCTGCCCTTGTGCGCTCGGGTTGGCGACGCCGACGGCGATCATGGTGGGTACCGGGCAAGGGGCGCGGGCCGGTATCTTGTTCCGCAATGCCAATGCGTTAGAGCAAGTACAGCGTTTGCAGGTGCTGGTGTTGGATAAGACCGGCACCATCACGGAAGGTAAGCCTTCGGTCAGTGACGTACTGCCAGAGGCTGCGGTGGCCGACGCTGAACTGCTGCGCGTCGCGCTTTCTCTGGAGCAGCATTCCGAGCATCCCCTCGGGCAGGCGCTGGTGCAGCATGCGCGGGAATCCGGTGTGGAAGCCGTCGAGGTGAGTGGGTTTCAGGCGGTGATTGGCCGGGGGGTAACAGGTGAGGTGGCCGGTGAAAACTGGCTGTTGGGGTCACCGCGTTTCCTGGCTGAAAATGACATCGTGCTCGATCAGGCGCAGATTGCCAAACTGGAAGCGCAGGGAAAAACGGTGATTGCCGTGGCTCGCGCCGGGCTGCTGCTCGGGTACATTGCGCTGGCCGATAAGGTGCGCGACGATGCACGCACCGCGATTGCCGATCTGCAAGGCCAGGGCA
>NZ_JAGFPF010001266.1:0-631 GCF_025962695.1 Candidatus Symbiopectobacterium sp. NZEC135
TGTTGCGGCGCCGTTTGCCATCATCGGTTCTATTGGCGTGGTCGCTCAGATCCCCAACTTCAATCGGTTGCTGAAAAACAATGATATTGATGTCGAATTGCACACTGCCGGTGAATATAAGCGCACGTTAACGCTGTTTGGTGAGAATACGGAGCAGGGGCGTGAAAAATTCCGTGAAGAGCTGAACGTCACTCACGGCCTGTTCAAACAGTTTGTCAAAGAGATGCGGCCCTCGCTGGACATCGATAAAACCGCCACGGGCGAACATTGGTTTGGCACGCAGGCACAAACGTTGGGACTGGTCGATGCGATTGGCACCAGCGACGATTTGCTGATCCAGGAAATAACCACGCATGAAGTGCTGAGCGTGCGTTATACGCGGCGCAAGCGCCTGTTGGACAAAATCATGGGAAACGCGGGTGAATCCGCCGAACGTCTGCTGCTGCGTTGGTGGCAGCGGGGCAGCCATCCGTTTGTTTGAGGCGTTTAACCCTGTGCGCGGCAAAATACACCGCGTACAGGGATATCCCGCTTAGTCGATCAGTTGATACTTCTCTGACAATTCATGCGCCAAATGCTTGAACATGTTAAACACCGCCGTGGTTTTTAATGTCGGCAGGCCGTTGTCATC
>NZ_JAGFPF010001267.1:0-631 GCF_025962695.1 Candidatus Symbiopectobacterium sp. NZEC135
ACGATCAACACGGTGGATCCGGGTTTGCTTCCCGGTTGCAGGGTTGATTTGAGCATTACGCCCGGCGTATCGCCCGCCAGCAGTAAACGACGTTCTAGCAGGCTACGCGTAAGGCGTTTTTCTCCCACAAGCGGAGCCAGCACGCTTTCCATCCGGCGGCGGGCCGTGATCGGAAAGGCGGAGGCATCGATTTTTTCAATAAAGCCATCGGTGATAATCACCCTCAGCGGCGCGCCGTCATTAATTTGCTGAGGTGGCAAGGTGACGCGCGTTAGCAGGTAGCCTGCGTTGGCATACGCGGCTTCCAACTCTCGTGCCGCAGCAAATAGCAGGGCAGCCGAAACGCGCTTGCCTTTGAGCGTGGACTCAATACGGGCTGTTTCTTGCGCCAGTTCAGGATAGCCACCCTCAACGATGATGCCTGATGGCACAACGTACAACTGCTCTGAACCTTGCGGCGCATGCAGACCCGTGGTTGCAGGCAAGGTGATCCGCCCGCTATCCCGTTGCTGCACGGGGGCGTAAGTAGGTTGTGCTAACTGGCCCGCCGATGGCGCAGCCGATGCTGCGCTGGTGCTGAGGCCGATACCGATGCACAGGCTGAGCAGCGTCGGTGACAAAAATGCTGGTG
>NZ_JAGFPF010001264.1:0-631 GCF_025962695.1 Candidatus Symbiopectobacterium sp. NZEC135
CGCTAAAAAACCGGTTCCGACCGCAGCGTAATCGCATCACCGCTTCTTGTCTCAAGATCCCTGCTCCGGCAGGGACGAGTTAGCCACAAAACGTGAACCGTTCCGCTTCCAACACCGAACGGTTTCACGCAGTGATAATGAGTCTGACACCCGGTGAATCGGGTGTTTTTTTATGACAGGCATTCCAGCCGTTGCCTCCCGGTAGCCGCCGTATGCCCATACGCACACGGTATGTTTAATGGGGTGCTTGATGATGTTCCATCGCTACTCATTTGAAATCGCGTTTTCGTTGGTGCTGGTGTGCGGATTTATCACGCTGCTGTTCTTTTTATGACGAGCACTCACGCACTCAGGGTCGCGCCCGCCCCCGCAACGCTGGCAAACCCGGCTATAGTTAGTGGGTGACGTAAAAAAGATATCGCTTTTTCCGCAAGGTAATCCTATTGATGCGTAAACTGGCTTGGTTGTTCTGTTTGATAGCGTTACCCGCAGCCCCTGGCTGGGCTGAACAATCCCCCTCTGAAGCGGAACGTCAGCAAATCCTGTTCTTTAATCATGACGATCGCGATCCGGTGCCGACACCCAACGCCTGGCCCTGGCAGGCCATTGGCCAACTGGAGACCGCCAGCGG
>NZ_JAGFPF010001265.1:0-631 GCF_025962695.1 Candidatus Symbiopectobacterium sp. NZEC135
TCAGCAATGTACCCGCCGCTTCCAGTGGCGATCGCGAGCACGGCGCGGTGCAACGTTATCCGGTGCTGATAAAAAATCTGCTGCACGCCAAGGCAAGCTATTTGCTGGAACGGTACACCGAGCAGCATGCCATTAATCTGTTGATGGTCTGCACGGCGGTAGACCGGCGCGCCGATGTCAAAGCGGTCGGCAAAGCGCTCGACTACTGGGTGAAACAGACGCAAGGGGAAACGGCGCAACAGCGCAGTCAGCATAAACCTGGCCTGATCTGGGCGGTCACCAAATTCGATCAGCGCGTGTTACACAACACGCACTACGATGAAGGCGTTCAACGCTACGTGGGTAACCCGGGAGAATCCTGGGGAACCATGCTGGCGACGGATGAACGCGGTGTAAAACGCATGGCTAACTGGCTGAATACCGAAGTCAAACGGGAAAACAAGCTGGCGCGGCTGTCAGAACAGTTACTCGAGATGCAAAATGAACTGTTTGAGCACATTCTCGGCGGCTGGTATCAGTCGGACAGTGAAATCTCGGCGATGAGAAAGCAGAAAGTGGCCGAATCCGTGTTGAAATCACTCCAGACGCGGCCAGGCGTACACGGCGAGTTGCTGGAGCGCATGTTACCTAC
>NZ_JAGFPF010001268.1:0-631 GCF_025962695.1 Candidatus Symbiopectobacterium sp. NZEC135
TATTAAGCAGGGTGTCGCCCGTCAGCGTCGCCTTGCCGAGCGTGGAGAGTGTGCCGCTGTTTTCAATGGCGTTAGCGCTTATCTGGCTGTCGCCGCCGCTCACCAGCGTGCCCTGATTCAACAATTTACTGGGAGACGTCGTCGCATTGAGCGCCACTGAAATACCGTGGTCGCCTTGAATGCGCCCGGTATTGATCAACTGGTTGCCTTGCAACACAAGCGCGTTTGCTTGCCATTCGCCCTGATTCACCGACCGTGCAGCGTTGAACGTCGCCAGCCCGGCAGAAAGCAGTTTGCCGTTCTGCCGGTTGGTCAAACTGTCGCCGATACTGAGCGTCAGCGCATCCAGCCCTAGCACCTTACCCTGATTATCCAATACTGCCGCATTAACACCGACCTGACGCCCTTCCAGTGATCCCGCCTGTTGCACGTTATTAGCGGTCACCTGTACTGTGCCGCTGCCGCCAATCTGGCTGCGGTTATCCAACTGATCAATCAGCGTCAGTTGCAGGTCGTCAACGCCGAGCAGTTGGCCCTGATTGAGGGCAGAAAGTGCGGCGATCGCCAAGCGCTGGCTGCTGATGTTACCGCTGTTTTCCAGCGTCTGGTTCAGGCAGAGTGAAGGCGTGTC
>NZ_JAGFPF010000126.1:0-4443 GCF_025962695.1 Candidatus Symbiopectobacterium sp. NZEC135
GCGCGATGACTTCAACGAAAACACGCCAGGCAATACCGCCATTATCGGTAAAACCGGATCGGGCAAGACCCTGCTGATGACCGTGTTGCAGCAGTTGATGCAGAAATACCGTAACCCGGCCACGTTTGCCGGATCGGCCACCATCAAACGACTGACCACCGTGTATTTTGATAAAGATCGGGCAGCGGAGATGGCGATCCGCCAGATGGGCGGCCATTACTTCCGGATCCGCTCAGGAGTTCCGACCGGGTTTAACACGTTTTCACTGGCCCCCACCCGGCGCAACATCGGCTTTATCAAGCGACTGATACGCATGCTGTGCCGTCGCAACGACGCGCCGTTAGATCCGCGCGACGAACAACGGATCAGCACCGCCGTGGAAACCATCATGCTGGACTACCCGCAGGCATACCGCCGCTTTGGTATCACGCGGCTGCTGGAAGTACTGCCCGAAGCGCCCACCAGAGAGGCCAGAACCAACGGGTTACGTATCCGCCTGAAACCTTGGGCACAGGGCGGTGAATTCGGCTGGGTGTTCGACAACGAGCAGGACAGCTTTGACATCGGTGACAGCGATAATATTGGTATCGACGGCACCGAGTTTCTCGATGATGACGACATTCGCGGGCCCGTCACCTGTTACCTGTTGTACCGCGTGACCGGCCTGCTGGACGGTCGCCGACTGGTGATGTTTATGGATGAATTCTGGAAGTGGCTAGCCGACATCGAGTTTTCTACCTTCTCGCTCAACATGCTCAAGGTGATCCGCAAGCTGAACGGCATCTTTATCGCAGCCACCCAGTCACCGGATGAGATCGTCAGGCACCCGATTGCCCCGGCCATTATTGAACAGTGCAGCACACAACTCTTTCTCGCCAACCCGAAAGCCAGCCGTACCGATTACGTAGAGAAACTCAAAGTCCCGGAAAGCGTTTACGACATCGTGAGAAACCTTGATCCCGGTGAGCATTACATGGTGGTAGTGAAAACACCGTTACACACTGGGGAGACCCGCCCCTTTATCGCACTGGCAAAAATGGACCTGTCCGGCCTCGGCAGACTCACCAAACTGCTAAGCGGGACGGAAGACAACCTGAAGCTCTTTGACACGCTCTATCAGCCGGGCATGCCACCCGGAGAATGGAAAGAAAAATTCCTCGCATTAGCCATCTGACACCACCACCACAGAGGTGATCATCATGCCTGTCCGACACGCCATGCTGGCGCTGTCGCTGTTTATTGCCCTACCGGCAATCGGCGGCGGCATCCCGGTATTCGACACCATACAGAACGCCGAATCCATCAGACAGTGGACTCAGGAATTAAAGCAATGGGAGGAGACCGTCACCCACTATAAAAGCCAGCTTGATGCCTATCAAAAGCAATTAGCCACCGCAACCGGCATTCGCGATATTCAGGGTTTTCTCAGCGAGACCCGAAACCTTAAAACCGATATTGATGCGTTACGCAAAAACGGGATTTCACTCGATACGTTACTGACCCAGCCGGACGGGGAATATTCCTCGGCGCTGAATAAGCTGTACGACAAATACCAGGCTTTTAATGTATGCAACCCGGCCAGCGCATCTGACTACTATCAGGCTATCTGTCGGCAAATCGTCCTCAATCAGGCGCTCGCGATTGAGAATACCCGTGACGTTGAAACACGCATCGGCAACGCGCTCAGCGATATAGCCCTGTTATCCGCGCGCATCACCGATGCCAAAGACACCAAAGAATCACAGGATCTGGCCAATGCCATAGCGGCCCGAAGTGTGCAATTAAACGTACTGACTCACCAATGGGAGATGACCGTCAAACAAACTGAGCAACGCGCCGCATTGCTGGAACAGCAACGGCGGCAGGCATTCAACAAGCAGCAAGCCACCGCCCCCATTCCTGACTTTAATCACTGAGAGGTCAACCATGAAAACCCCTTTTCTCCTTTATCCAGCCCTGCTCGCTACATTATTACTGGCAGGGTGTGATTCTCCCAAATCAATAGCGTGGTACAAGGCGCACCCGAATGAATTAACCGTCCGATATAAAGAATGTGAATATTCCGGTGACGATTCTCAGGATTGCCGCAATGTGCGTGAAGCACGGTTTCAACTCAGCCAGGAGAACGCCCCGGTTCCCAACTTCAATCAATGAGGTCCCCATGTCAGCAGGTCTCTTTGTCGGAATGGACAAGGCCATCACTGACGGGTTACATGCCGTACTACAGGGGCAAACCGCTGTGTACGGCAATATGATCCGTGTTATCGCCGTGAGTTCATTCACCTTGTTTATCACTTATCGCGGCTACCAGACGCTCGCCGGAAAACGCCAGACCCCGGTTGAAGATATCGCCTGGGATATGGGACGCATGGCGTTAGTCATGACGTTCGTGTTAAATCTCGGCGGCTGGCTGGATATTGCCCTGCTCGCCATAGATGGATTGCGGGAGGGCGTCAGCGGCAATGACAACGTCTGGGCATTACTGGATACGGTGTGGGAAAAGACCCAGGTTATTGCGCAACAGCTCTATCAACGGGATGAATCAACCTACCTGAAGTTGAATGGCAGTCTGGCGGAAGGTCTGGTGTGGGGCGGTGCGCTCATTACCTTATTGCTGGGTACCGCCGTTAACCTGCTCGCTGAGATCACTATTCTGTTGATGACCACCACCGCCCCGCTGTTTATTTTCTGCCTGCTGTATGGCTTTCTGATCCCGATGTTTAATAACTGGCTGAAAATTATCTTCACCGCCATTCTTACCGTGATGTTTTCCGCCTTGTCGATACGTATTGTGATTAATTACCTCAACGGGGTATTCGATGAGGCGACGCATTTCGCCGACAACGCCAATATCATCACGCTGGGCGCGCAATGCGCTATTGCCGGAGCCATTGCGGGCATCATCATTTTCTTTTCAGCCAAAATCGCCAGTGCATTAGCCAGCATCGCCGTTCACGCGGCATTGCAGGGTGCAGCGATGGCGGGCATCGGCGGCGGAATAAGAAAATCCGCTGATGCCACCAGGCCAACCCTCAAAGCAGGTGCGTCCGCAGCCAGACTGGTGGCAAAAGGCAGTATTACAGCGGGTAAGGCTATCGCCAGCACTACCGGCAACGCGATCTCCGCCTGGCAAAAACGCGCCGCGTCCATCGAAAGTATGAAACACCTCAACCTGCAACGTCACCGCTAAGCATTCTCCCCCATTCCCTCACCGTACCCGCACCACGCCGTCAGGCGCGGTGGGGTCACGTTCATCATCGAAGGAGTTGCCATGAAACCCAGCCTGTTTCTCCTGCTGCTGTGCGCGCTTATCGGCTGCGCACGGCATCACGACGAGCTCCCGCCGGTCTCCGGCGACCGGGAGCCCGTCAATTCCCCGGCCATCATTCATGAGGTCACCGCGCATGTTTGAAACCGAAAAAATCATTGCCTCGTCCCGCCGCTTTGAAAGCGTCATGCTGGAAAAAGAGGCCCGTGAAAAAAAGCTCGCCTGGCGTCTGGCAGCGACAGGTGCCCTTCTCACCGCGCTGGCGCTCATTGCCATCATTCTGCTGCTGCCGCTGAAAACCACCAACGTTGAATTATGGTCGGTGGATAAGCAAACCGGGCGTTATGAATATATGACGCGCATTAAAGAGCGGGACATTGCCACCCAGGACGCCCTTGCTCATGCCTTCGCAGCGCAGTACGTCACATTGCGCGAAGGGTATAACTATTTTTCACTTCAGCGCGATTACGACGAGGTGCAGTTATTTAACAGCGACAGCGTGAACCGGGATTATCTGGACCAATTTAATGGCGTGCAGGCACCGGATATTCTGTTTAATAAAGCGGAATACCGGGTGGAGATCGACATTATTTCCAATGTCCATGCCCCGGCCACCCAGCCGGATAATCTCGCTACCCTTCGCGTCAAACGCACCCTCAGGCACATTGCCGATAACGCGGTCAAAACCGATTTCTGGAATATCCGCCTGACCTACCGCTATCTGCCACACAAGGTGCTGACCGACAGCCAACGCGAGATAAACCCGCTCGGGTTTATCGTCACCAGTTACCAACGCGATAAAGAGTTGAGGAAAGAATGATGCTGAAAATTATCCTGCCCCTCGGCCTTCTCTTCATGTCCTGCGTCTGGGCCGCCTCGGTGCCCCAGAGCAGCAGATACGATCGCCGGATACAAAACGTCACCTACAACAGCCAGAATGCCACCGAAGTGAACACCCGCCCCGGCTATCTCACCACGCTGCTGTTTGATGATGATGAACAGGTTATCGACGCACAAACCGGCTTTGCCAAAGGATGGACGGTCACCAAAAATGGCAACCGGGTAGACGTCAGCCCCACGCCCATCAGCCAGCCGGTCACCGATACCCCGGGCAACAGCGTCAATCAGGTGTTTCTGCCGACCGGCAAGGACTGGAACACCAATCTGATTGTGGT
>NZ_JAGFPF010001269.1:0-630 GCF_025962695.1 Candidatus Symbiopectobacterium sp. NZEC135
AACCGGGGCAGCAGGTCAGGATCAGTACCCGACCGGATCAGCCGATCCTGTATCCTGCCTTGCCGCCTGAGCCCGTTGCTGAAGAGAACGCGCCCTGAGGGGCTATTTGTCGGTTTTTTTTACCTCAGAAGGCGGTGCCGGCAGTTCGCGAATCATCACCCTCACTTCATAGTTTTTGTTCTCCGCCTGCGGGGCGTTGGCAATCAGTTTGTTGAGCGCTTCCGCGGGCTGGTGGGTTTGCATCGAGGCCTGGTAAAGCGGCGGTGTGGGAGGTGGGGGAAGCTCGCCTTTGGCAAAGGGCGGGGCATCCATCGGCTGTGGCCGCGGTGTGTCTGGCGCTGCCTGCGCTATCCAGGATATCCCTAACAGCAGGGCAAACAAAAGAGCAGGGTGCGGATGTGTGATGTTCATAAAGACCTTTCTCGCTGGCTGAATTCAGGCCCTATCAAAGCCGCTCTGGCAGGGGGGCGCAATGCGTTTTACCCAGTTTTATGCTGCGATAACGCTTCACTTACACTCCTGTCATTTTGCGATCGTCTGGCGATGAACGGCACATAAGCCTTTCCCTGTATCATTGAGAACCCTGTCCTGTGGCGTTATACTGCGCGCCTCAACGAGACCGTAAACAGG
>NZ_JAGFPF010001272.1:0-629 GCF_025962695.1 Candidatus Symbiopectobacterium sp. NZEC135
GCGTGAAATCAGCCCGGATATCACCCTCGACGAACTGCGCCAGAAGACAGAAGCCCACTTCATTGTCTCCGACTCTCTGCAACCGTTAAAAATCCACTAAGGAGACCCTGATGAACACACAAGATTCCGTTGTGATTGTGAGCGCCAAACGCACCGCGATCGGTAAATTCGCGGGCAGTTTAGCCAATACTTCCGCCGTTGAACTGGCAAGCGCCACGATTAAAGATAGCCTGTCATCCCTGCCGCAGGGTTTGAAGATTGATGAAGTGATGCTGGGCAACGTGCTGAGCGCCGGTTTAGGCCAAAACCCGGCGCATCAGGCGGGTCAGGCTGCCGGGCTCGGTGTGGAGACGCCCGCCTTTACCGTCAGCAAAGTGTGCGGCTCCGGCCTCAAAGCGGTAGCGCTCGGTGCGCAATCCATTGTGGCGGGCGACAATCAGATCTGTATCGCGGGCGGTATGGAAAACATGAGTGCTGCCCCTTACCTGCTGGAAAAAGCACGTCAGGGCTACCGCATGGGCGATGGCAAATTAATCGACTCCATGATCCAGGACGGTTTGTGGTGCGCCTTCAATGATTACCATATGGGGATCACCGCCGAGAACATCGCCAAACAGTACGGCTTTACC
>NZ_JAGFPF010001271.1:0-629 GCF_025962695.1 Candidatus Symbiopectobacterium sp. NZEC135
GACGGAAATAATATCGGCAATTTTTTGTGAGCTGCCGCTGATCGTACTCATGGTCTTGATCACGCCGTTGACGATATCACCGCCTTCATTGGCGGTCTGTGAAGCGTTCTTCGCGACCAGACTGGCCTGATTAGCGTTATCCGCATTCTGTTTCACCACCGCGCTCAATTGTTCCATGCTGGCGGCGGTTTGTTCTAACGCAGACGCCTGCTCTTCGGTGCGCGATGAAAGATCGGTGTTGCCCGACGCAATTTCCCCGGCGCTGCGGTAAATTTCTTCAGCGCTGCCGCGAATATCCGATACGGTCTTCACCCAATTGCCTTGCATTTGCTGAACGAAAGGAGCCAGCCTGCCGACACAGTTTCTCCCCATCTGCTCCAAGGGCGTATGCAAAATGCCTTCTGCCAACACTTGCAGATGCTGCTGAATGCGCTCCAACGGGCGCACCACGAACGCCGCCAGGTAGCGATCGGTCAGTACCACAATGACTGCGCCCACGGCCAGCGCGGCAATCAGGATACGTTTGCACCACTCAACCCAACCACTAATACGTTGCTGCGCCTGCTCTTTTAAACCGGCGATAACCGCGTTGTATTTATCGATAGCCGTAGTGAAATCACGACGCAGTT
>NZ_JAGFPF010001270.1:0-629 GCF_025962695.1 Candidatus Symbiopectobacterium sp. NZEC135
CGCTTTATCTGTCCAACATTGCGCAACAAGTTCACTTAATCCACCGTCGTGACAGCTTTCGCGCAGAGAAAATCCTGATCGATCGTCTGATGGACAAAGTGCAGAACGGTAACATTGTGCTGCACACCGATCGCACGCTGGACGAAGTATTGGGCGATGACATGGGCGTGACCGGCGTTCGTCTTCGTAACACCCACACGGATGAGAGCGAAGAGCTGGCGCTGGCTGGCGTATTTATCGCGATTGGCCACAGCCCCAACACCGCCATTTTTGACGGCCAACTGGCGCTGGAAAACGGCTATATCAAGGTCCAGTCCGGTATCCACGGCAACGCCACGCAAACCAGCATCCCTGGTGTGTTTGCCGCAGGCGACGTGATGGATCATATCTACCGTCAGGCCATTACTTCGGCCGGTACGGGATGCATGGCCGCGCTGGATGCAGAGCGCTATCTGGATGGCCTCGCGACCCGATAATCTGCTGCCCTTTCCTCCGTATTCAGATCGTCCCACCTGAATACGGGGGTTATTCTGGCTCCCTTTTGGCAAAATTGATCTCTCCCCGCATTTTCTCTCTCCTTTTGGTTTGCACCTGCACTTTAGCGCGGTAACATGAGTCTACGCTGAATA
>NZ_JAGFPF010001273.1:0-628 GCF_025962695.1 Candidatus Symbiopectobacterium sp. NZEC135
TGAAAACGACCGCGTGATCATGGATAACCTGGCGTACAAAACCCTGTGTGCCGATTGCGGGGGACAGGAACTGCTGGCGGTGCTGGATTACCACAATAATAAAGCGGCGCTGCGTGACGGTGTGCCGCAACCGGTGTCGGTGCGTGGCATGACGCGCTGGCTCACTGTGGGTATCTGGGCGCTGCCGGGCGTTAATGAAGAAGCCAGCCGCTATTTCACCGATAGCGCATTGCCGCGCACGCTGATTGTGATCACCGATTGCACCGAACAGCAACAACAGCAGCAGCAAGGGCAACTCGACCGATTAAAGCAGCAGATTACCAGCGGCACGTTGCTGGCGGCGATCCGCGAATCGCTGGATGCGGCGTTGGTGCAGCTTAACTGTCCACTTAACATGCTGGCGGCGGCACGGCGTCTTAACGGTGAGGATCGCAGCAATGTGGCGCTGGAATCCGCCTGGCGTGAGGGCGAAGAGGCCGTGGCGCGCTTACAGGCTTGTCGTCCATCGTTGGCGTTTGAAGCGCCAGGTGAATGGCCGGTTAAAACCCTGCTGGACGATCTCTGCGCCCTCTACCACACCCGTTTTAACGGCTTGCACTGCGTGTTGGCGTCGCCACACCTGACCGGA
>NZ_JAGFPF010001274.1:0-628 GCF_025962695.1 Candidatus Symbiopectobacterium sp. NZEC135
AAAGAGCGCAGAGATCAGGTTACTCACCCCATTCATCAGGATTGCCATGGTGGTAGGCGATGCCAGCGGCAGACGCGCTACCAGGATCAGCAGGGCAACCTTTGCCAACAACCAAAAGAGCACAGCAGGAGCAATCAGCTTCAGATTGGCATAGGCGAGCTTTGCGCTGAGGCGGATGGAGGCGAAAACGCCTTTATTCTCAACCGCGGCGATCACGGGAGATAAACTGACTGCGATGGCCAGCAACACCCCCGGCACGATCAACAGCAGCATGCCCAGTTGCACTAAAATGGTACCCACCAGGATCAAAAAGAACAGTCGCGGCAGCAGCGGTGCGGAGGCACCAATCGCGCGCAGCGCGCTGGTGGCTTGTCCGGCCGAAACCTGTCTCACCAGCGTCAACACACCGCCGGTCAGCAACGCATTGCCGACCAATGCGGCAAAGGTGCTGGCTGCGGAAACTTTAAGCAGCACCATCTGTTGCTCGGGCGTCATTTGTTGAATCAGATCGTGCAGCCCCAACTGGCCGGTGCTGGAGAGATCGCCACTGACATTACTCAATAGCTGTAACTGTTCCGGTGCCGGTATTAATGCCTGATTTAACATGACAGTAATGACCGCCGTGAGT
>NZ_JAGFPF010001275.1:0-626 GCF_025962695.1 Candidatus Symbiopectobacterium sp. NZEC135
CGCGCAGGCAATCTCCAGCAGGTTTCTCAGTTCACGCACGTTGCCGGGGAAGTCATATCCCACCAGTTGGCGCAACAGAGCGCGGTGCAACGGCCCGACGCGTTTCTGCTGCTGTCGGCTAATCTGTACGATAAAGTGTTCGCTCAGCAGGCTGATATCATCCGGGCGTTCGCGCAGCGGCGCGATCTGCATCAGGCATTGGCATAGGCGGTGGTAGAGATCCTGACGGAAGGTGCCTTCTGCCACGCGCTGCTCCAGCGGTTGGTGCGTGGCAGCAATCAGGCGGAAATCGGAATGGCTCTCCTTGCCCGCGCCGAGCGGGCGGAAACGGTGTGTTTCCAGCACGCGCAGCAGCTTGGCCTGCATCAACGGTGGCATATCGCCGACTTCATCGAGAAACAGCGTGCCACCGTTAGCCTGTGCCACCAGTCCAACCTTGTTGCTCTGCGCGCCAGAAAACGCGCCTTTTTCGTAGCCAAACAGCTCACTTTCCACCAAATTCTCCGGAATAGCCGCACAGTTGATCGCGACGTATGGCTTATCCGCACGGTCCGAGCACTGGTGTAACAAGCGTGCCACCACGTCCTTGCCGACACCGGTTTCGCCCAGTATCAACACCGCGAGAC
>NZ_JAGFPF010001277.1:0-625 GCF_025962695.1 Candidatus Symbiopectobacterium sp. NZEC135
CTTTTTGCTTGCTGGTACTGCTTTACAGGGAAAAACCATGGACAAACGCTTCCCCCAAGCGCACAAAGAGGCGCGCTGGGCACTGTTCCTGACACTCTTTTACCTCGTAGGCTGGATAGTCACCGCCTACGTGCCTGACAATACCGCCGGACCGACCGGGCTGCCGCGCTGGTTTGAGTTCTCCTGCCTGCTGCTGCCGCTGGTGTTTATCGTGCTGTGCTGGCTGATGACGCACCTGGTGTTCCGCGATATCCCATTGGGAGACGACGATGCACAATGATGTGATTCTGCCGCTGGTCGTCTACCTGATGCTGGTGTTCGGGCTGTCGATTTACGCTTATCTGCGCCGCCGCGAAGGCAATTTCCTCAACGAGTATTTCCTCGGTAGCCGTTCGATGGGTGGGTTTGTGCTCGCCATGACGCTGATTGGCACCTATGTCAGCGCCAGTTCGTTTATCGGTGGGCCGGGTGCCGCCTATAAATACGGCCTGGGCTGGGTGCTGTTGGCAGTGATCCAAGTGCCAACCATGCTGCTTTCTCTCGGTATTCTGGGGAAAAAATTCGCCATTCTGGCGCGGCGCTACAACGCCATTACCCTGAACGATATGCTGTATGCCCGTTATGG
>NZ_JAGFPF010001276.1:0-625 GCF_025962695.1 Candidatus Symbiopectobacterium sp. NZEC135
GTGCCTTCAGCGTGATCCCGATACGCGTAAACCACTATGCCAGCCTCTGCACACAAATGCAGGTACCAGAGTTTATGGCATGCTGATGCCGACGCGACAAGCAGGTCTTCAGGATTCCAGCGTGCAGCATCGCCTAAAAAGGCGGGGTCAGATGAACCGGCAATAATCTGTTTATTTCCCGAGGATATTTCATAATCACGGCTGTAGGCTTGGTAGGATTCGGTTCCACATCCCTTGTTGCCGGTCCATTCAATATTGACCTGATAATGGTGTTCGCGCTGTGACATAGCGGTTACTCCTGGTGGTTTCTAGAAAAATACGTTGTAAGACAACAATATATTCTTAAAATAGGCACCGTCCACTTATTTACCGCACGATGGTAGTAACAGACTCTCCCTTACCCCCCTTTCTCGCTGCCAGACCGGTTCGAAGCACCGTTGCTGACCCAGAATATTGTTGTTACATTATAAGTATGTTGTAACTAAATCGCCGTATTAGCCATGAGATGCTATGGATCACTATCAACTGATTGCTGCCCTTCACGACACTTTTTCCACGCTGGAACAGCAGCTTATGACGTTTCGGCAGCGTTTGGCTTCGGTTACGTTGCTCAATGCACGCGTAT
>NZ_JAGFPF010001278.1:0-624 GCF_025962695.1 Candidatus Symbiopectobacterium sp. NZEC135
CATCGGCTCGCAGGACGCGGCGACGGTGACATTAAAACGCCCCAAAGGGAAAATTGATGGTGCCAGTGAAAAATGGCAGGAGTATTTGACCTATCCGCAGGCGGAGCAAGAGAAGGCGATTTCCGCCGAGATGGCCCGTAAGCGTGAAACCTTGATGACCACCTTTATCACCCCGGCGCTTGCCGCGCTGGAAGCCGGAAACCTGGATGAATATCGCCAGCGCGCGGGTAAATCCACCGTGCTCTATGCCGATTTTGATGCTGCGTCCAAGAAGCTGGTGCAGTTTAAACGCCAGAATATCGATGACGCCTACACCGCCTCCAACGCCAGCATCAACCGTATGGAGATGATGCTGACGGTGGCGATCGCGCTGGCGCTGGTATTGGCGCTGCTCTCCTGGCTGGTGATGACGCATCTGGTGGTTAAGCCATTGAATCAGGCCATTGGCGTGTTCGATCGCATCGCACAAGGCGATCTGCGCGCTCGCTTTGAAATGCAGGGCAAAAATGAGATCGCGCAGCTGTTAGGCGCCGCGCAACGCATGCGTGACGGGCTGGAGAATATGGTGCGCGTGGTGCGTAACCGCCGTGACGGGATCCGGGCTGGCCTGCGGGAAAATGCCTC
>NZ_JAGFPF010000127.1:0-4396 GCF_025962695.1 Candidatus Symbiopectobacterium sp. NZEC135
CGGGTTTCGAACCGCATCATCAAGGAAGTCGATGGCATTTCCCGCGTAGTGTATGACGTGTCGGGCAAGCCGCCTGCTACGATTGAGTGGGAATGATTTCGCGTCTGGCAACAGCCGGCACGTAAAAGCAGTAAAACATCGCTAAGCCCTCATCATTGAGGGCTTTTTTATTTTGATCATGGTTTGTCATCGCGTAATTATTAATAATCACATTAATGCAGAAATAAATTTATGGTGTAACACCGTTATGATATAGCCGGAGAAAATATGGATGATGGACTCGCGCATTTAATTTCGGATTTTCAAAAAAACGTTATGGCTGCGGTTCAATTAATGTATCGGTCAGGCATTCCTTTGCCATCCAGTTGTGATCACTGGATTAAAATGGATATTCCTGTTCGTGGAACGCTCGATGGCGGTGGGGAATATTATAAACACGGTGCTGGGTGCGCAGTGAGCTTTGAGCAGGGACGCATTGATTTCGATTTTGGTGAACACGGGGAAATTGGGGGATTCAATTTATGGTGGCTTTCCCAATTTGCCAGCAATGAACTCGCAACGTATGGCTTTATTAGTGAAACTGAGCTTGCCGAGAGTCTCAAGAACGCACTCTCTATGGGGGAGTTAGTTTGTGTAAGGTATGACCTGTGTTATCTGGCAAACAAGCCTCGTATGTTTGCTATTGATATTGATTCACGCCTTCCCGGTGATGAGCTTCCAAGTCGTAACCAAGATCCTGTCTTCACACTTTACGCTCATACTTTCCAGGCAGCAGATCTTATGCTTGAAAATTATATGTCGCTCAGTAAAAAGTGGGATAAAAACAATTACCTTAGTCAACGAGAAAAGGTCAACCACCGGATCTATCTTTCGACGTGGCTTGGTTTTTTAAGAGCCACTTGCGAGGGATTTGGGGATCTTAAAATGCGCCTTTTGCTTGGAGAAAATCGGCCTGCAACGTTCAAAGAGCTCATCCCAATGTCGGATAAGCTAGGAAGGATGATGAAGAAACATGCCGATCCTCTCCGAGAGTTGAGAAATGATGTTTTCCACCGCCGTGAAGATGCCTCAGCAGTACGTCAGTTCTTTGAACTTGGCATGGATCGCCTTACTTGGGCTCATGAGTTACATGGCGCGCTTGCCGCGTTCTTTTCCCGATACCGTGTACTCTGCGAGGTACACTACCTGATGAATGGACGCAAAGGAGAGAGTGATTTAAGGCACCAACGCCTCCGTCGTAAAAAAAGGGCACTTTAAGCGCTCTTATCTACACTGCCTCAACGCATCACGAGTGCGTTTCAGTCTCACGGGTGACACAAACTTGAATAGGCTCTTCGATAGCGCCCAGACTGAGGAGCCGTTGCAATGCGGATATTGCGGTATCGGTGAGTTCATGCCCTTTGGTCAGCACCATCAAATCATTGTTGGTACGGATATCCTCATCAATTATCCAACCGGTTTTTAATTCACCAATCCGTACCGTGCGGATACCCGCCAGATTAGCGCGAAAATCTGTCAGACTTTTAATGATGTATTCAGGAATGGCGGGGTGTGCACCACGCAGAATTTCTCTCGGATGATCCAGACTTAACCCTCTGGCTGCATGGCGTTCTAACAGTAGCGTTGCGTGTAACAGTTGTGCGCCCCTGATGACTTCAACAGGCGCATCGACGGGAGCCGCTGTCATTTGGTAACGGATAATATCGGCGACCTTCTCAAGCCGCGGGATGTTTGTCACTAACCGAGCGGCAACATTAGGATGTTCCTCTAGCAGTTTTTTTTCTTCTTCAGAAAGGGGGCGTTGCGCTGCATCAGCTTGAACGATATCGATTGGAATGCCAACACAGCCGATCTGGCTCAATGCCGCTGCGATGGTGTATATCCATTCATCAGGCCACGCGAGTTTTTTCAGCGCATGTTGCACGCCGGATTGGGCAAAGGCTGAGCGCTGGAAGGCCCAGGGGGCCACCATAGCGAGTACTTCTGTCATCGTTTTTACAGATGCGCTGAGTGTGGTTTCTAATAATTCTTTTTCCAGACGAACAAGCTGATACTGCCCAACGGCATCGTTGAGTGCCAAAACCAGTTCTTCTTTCGAGCAAGGTTTACAAAGGTAACGAAAGATTGCGCCTTTGTTGATTGCCGCGATAGACGATTCAATATCAGCTTGACCCGTCAGGAGGATGCGTACACTGTCGGGGGCGATTTCTCGTGCTTTTTCGAGGAAGGTTGCGCCATCCATACCAGGCATTCGCATATCTGACACGATCACGGCAAACGATGCTCCCCAACGAACGGCATCCAGTCCTGCCTCACCACTGCGTGCGGTTGTAACGTCAAACTCACCAAAAAGATTTCGTTCCATCGCTGAGAGTACATTGGGTTCATCGTCAACACAGAGCACGCGGGGATGCGCTATTTCAGTCATGATTGCATTCCTGTATATGGGCGAGCATGTTTTGCCATAACGGTTGCTTGCTAAGCATGCCGGTTTGTTCAAGATAGTCCATGTCAAGGGGGGTGCTATTAGCGAGAGCAACAGCGACATGCACGGCACCGACTACACAGAATTCAGTGTCTGTGATGAGAGAGGGCTGCTCGTGGTACGCAACGGCTTCCACAATATCTAGGGGCAATCCCCATAATGACAGGAGATAGGCGCTTACGGCTGCGTTAACGGTGGTGTTACTGCGTGTTGTGGCTGTCAGACCATGGTGTTGTCTGATTTCAGGTATCAGTTGTGCGATATTGGCAAGCAGTGCGGCGACTTGTGCAGTACTTTGATGACCCGATATTTGGGCTGCTAACGTTGAGGCCAGCAGGGCGCTTTGTTGTAATTGCGCTATATGGGGATCTGTTTTGGCGTCTGAAAATACTTGCGATGCAAGGATGAGAATCTTAACGTGATCCAACCCCAAATGGCCGATGGCATTTGCGATATTCGTTATGTGGCTGCCTCTGGAGAAATAGGTCGAGTTGGCAAGTTGTAAAATTTTTGCGCTTAAAGCAGGGTCACTGCTTAGCAGTCGTGTAATGTGCCGTGTATCTCTGTCAGAATGCGCGAGAAGATGATCTATTTCGACAAACACGTTTGAGGCTGTTGGCAAGTGACTCGCATGACCTATGATATTGACGACTGCGGGATCCTGAAGCATATCGCGCAGTAACAACGTGTTTTTTACCATGCCTATCAGCATATTGCTGTCACAGGGTTTAGAGACAAAGCGGTGAGCGACGTCCAGCATACGTTCAGTGGCATCCGGGTCAGAATAGCCAGACAGGATGACTCGTATTGTACCAGGCCAGTGTGTACGTATTTGTGAGAGTAATTCAGCGCCATCCATAAAGGGCATGCGCATGTCGGATATCACGACGTCTGCCGGTTGTTCTTCCAGCATGGAGAGTGCCTGTTGCCCACTGTTGGCAAATCGACATTCCCATTCGATGTTTTGCATCATCAGCGCGCGTTCAATGCCGGAGAGCACTCTGCTTTCGTCGTCGACGAACATCACTTGCATGCAGGAGGGTCCTCAGGGAGAGCGTTAAGCGGCAGCAGTAAGATAAATGTTGTACCCACACCTTCTTCCGACTCGCACCGGATCTGTCCTTGATGTTTATCCACAATAATTGAATAAACAATAGCAAGGCCTTGGCCTGTCCCTTTACCTACGGGCTTAGTCGTAAAAAAGGGATCGAAGATGCGGTCACGAATACTAGCAGGAATACCAGTACCATCGTCTTGCACACGGATTTCCATGTATTCACCGCATCGAGCAGCAGAGATAGCGATATGGCCTTTTTCTTTAACGGTTTGCTGGATAGTGTCAGCAATCGCATGAGCGGCATTGACGACCAGATTTAAAATTGCCTGGCCAATGGCATCTCTCAGGCAGGGAAGAGGAGGTAAGTTATCCTCGAAATGAGTCTCAAGTTCAGCAACGTATTTCCACTCGTTGCGTGCGACGGTAACTGTTGTGTTGATAATATCGCGTACATCCACCTGCTCTTTTTCGTTGTGAGAAGGGTAAGAAAATTCTTTCATGGCGGCGACGATTTTTGCGATATGAGCAAGACCTTCAAGGGATTCGTCTAACGCCCCAGGGATTTGCCGACACAAGAAATCCACTTTCAACTGTTTACGCGCTGTGTCGAATGCGGCCACGGCGGGCTCTTCTGCACATTTTTCTCGTATGGCATCGAACAGTATTTGCGTCGTTTCCAGTAGGCTAATAAGCGACGACGCGGCGGTTTTCACGAAGCCCACATTATCGCAGACATATTGCGTAGGCGTGTTTATTTCGTGGGCGATGCCTGCGGCGAGTTGACCAATGGATTCCATCTTTTGTGCTTGAAGGAGTTGCGCTTGAGCCAACCGTAGCTCTTTGAGTGCTTTTTC
>NZ_JAGFPF010001280.1:0-624 GCF_025962695.1 Candidatus Symbiopectobacterium sp. NZEC135
TACTGCCACCGGGCCGCGGTAGCCTGGAGGTTGATATTCACGCCTTTGCTTATCCGCAACAGTCGCGTCCGGTGCTCGACCGGGTGGCGTTCACGCTCGCGCCGGGCAACATGCTGGGACTGTGTGGCCCCACCGGTTCTGGTAAAAGTACGCTGTTGGCCTTGATCCTGCGCCATTACGATCTTGATGACGGCGAGATTCGTTTTCATGGTTTCCCACTCGCGACGCTGAATCTGGATAGCCAGCGCCAACGTTTTGCGGTGGTCGGGCAAACGCCATTTTTATTCTCTGACACGGTGGCGAACAATATTGCACTCGGCAACCCCGGTGCCACGCTGGCGCAGATTCAACATGCTGCACGTCTGGCCAGCGTCCATGACGACATTACGCGCTTACCGCAAGGCTATGAAACGCAAGTGGGTGAGCGCGGCGTGATGCTTTCCGGTGGACAAAAACAGCGTATTGCCATTGCGCGCGCGCTGCTGCTGGACGCGGAGATCTTGGTCCTTGATGATGCGCTGTCGGCGGTTGATGGGCGCACCGAGCACAACATTTTGCAAAACCTGAAACGTTGGGCGGAGAAACGCACCCTGATTATCAGCGCGCACCGTCTTTCTGCCCTCA
>NZ_JAGFPF010001279.1:0-624 GCF_025962695.1 Candidatus Symbiopectobacterium sp. NZEC135
TCCTGACGCTCTTTCAGCAGCCCTTCAAACATATTGACCGGGCCGATAAATTCGGCGCTGAAACGCGTGGTCGGGTGTTCATAAATCTCTTCCGGCTCGCCGATTTGCACAAACTTGCCGCGATTCATGATGGCGATGCGCCCGGCCATGGTCATGGCCTCTTCCTGATCGTGGGTCACCATCACGCAGGTCACGCCAACACGCTCAAGAATATCCACCACTTCCAGTTGCATACGGTCGCGCAGCTTTTTGTCCAGTGCGCCCATCGGCTCATCCAGCAGCAGCAGTTTCGGGCGTTTAGCCAGACTGCGCGCCAGTGCCACGCGCTGACGCTGACCGCCGGAAAGCTGATGCGGTTTACGCCCGGCAAACTCCTGCATATGCACCAGCGTCAGCATTTCTTCCACCCGGTCTTTAATTTCAGCGCGGGACAGCTTGTCCTGCTTCAAACCGAAAGCGATATTCTTCTCAACCGTCATATGCGGAAACAGGGCATACGACTGAAACATCATATTGATAGGGCGCTGATAGGGCGGTACCAGCGACAGATCCTGTCCATCCAGCACAATCTGCCCCTGCGTGGGGTGTTCAAAACCGGCCAACATACGCAACAGGGTGGATTTA
>NZ_JAGFPF010001281.1:0-623 GCF_025962695.1 Candidatus Symbiopectobacterium sp. NZEC135
GTTCGTCCCAGGGCATCAGGTGGTGCAGATTGATGGCTTGCTCACCACGCAGGGTGCGGTATCCGCGGCACCTTTTGGCAGCGCGTCCATCCTGCCTATCAGTTGGATGTATATCCGCATGATGGGCGCTGAAGGGCTGAAGAGCGCCAGTCAGGTGGCGATCCTCAATGCCAACTACATTGCCACGCGTTTGAAGGACGCCTATCCGGTGCTGTACACCGGCCGTGATGGCCGTGTGGCGCACGAGTGCATTCTGGATATTCGCCCGCTGAAAGAGAGCACCGGTATCAGCGAAATGGATATCGCCAAGCGCTTGATTGACTATGGCTTCCACGCGCCGACCATGTCGTTCCCGGTGGCGGGAACGCTGATGGTAGAGCCGACCGAATCTGAGAGTCAGGTCGAGCTGGATCGCTTTATTGATGCGATGTTGGCGATCCGTGCTGAAATTCAGCGTGTGGCACAAGGTGAATGGCCGCTGGAGGATAACCCGTTGGTGAATGCGCCGCATACCCAGCAGGAGATTGTCGGTGAGTGGTCACATCCCTACAGCCGCGAACTGGCGGTATTCCCGGCAGGGGCTGAGCATAAAAACTGGCCGAGCGTAAAACGCCTGGATGACG
>NZ_JAGFPF010001282.1:0-622 GCF_025962695.1 Candidatus Symbiopectobacterium sp. NZEC135
AAGCCGCCTGAAACTGGCCCTGTTGACCGCAGAAACGCTGAAACAAGGATTAAGCACCCTGGGCATTGAAACCGTCGATAAGATGTAACAGCATCACGTTATAAAAAAACGGTGGCTCAGGCCACCGTTTTTCTTTGGTGCTATCACATACCGGCTTCGGTCACAGACCGCGACGCGCAAAATCGCGCGGACGGAAGCCAAGCAGCGCCAGCATCGCAAAGTAGGTACCAGCCCCCGCCACCACCACCAGCATCAGACGCGAAATACGCACTGTCATGCCGCCGATGTCCCAGGCAGGCATCCACACTAACAGCGCTATCAATACCGCCGACATGGCAAGCACGGCGATAACCAGTTTGACCAGAAACGAGCCCCATCCCGGACGTGGTTGGAAAAGCTGCTGTTTGCGCAATTGCCAATAGAGCAGCCCGGCATTCAGGCAAGAGGCCAACCCAATGGAAAGTGCCAGCCCGGCATGCTGTAGCGGCCCGATAAAGATCAGGTTCATCACCTGCGTCAGCGCCAGCGTGACCAGCGCAATTTTCACCGGCGTTTTGATATCCTGTCGAGAATAGAACCCCGGCACCAGCACTTTCACCACAATCAGTCCCATTAATCCGAT
>NZ_JAGFPF010001283.1:0-621 GCF_025962695.1 Candidatus Symbiopectobacterium sp. NZEC135
CGTACACGTCGCGCAGCTTTCTGTTATTTAGCTGGGACAGTCAGGGGATCATACGCGAAAAAGCGTTCAATAGCACCGTTAGCCTCTGAGGGTACCCGCGCCATTGTTAACGATAGGGAATATCCTACATAAATAAATAGAAATCCTGAGTCAATGCGCGGAAATCACAAGAGTAGCTACCATCTGCTGCGCGCACCGTCAGCGTCTGCCTCTCGCAGGGGCCAGTCTGCTTCGAGAGGGTCAACAGTTCCCGATGCGGTTTGCCCTCCTCCCGCTCACGCACCGCCAGCCGCTGACGTATCGACCACCCCTGTTGACAGGCCGTGATGCAAAAATCACTGGCTACCTGACTCGGTAGCACCACACAGAAACGCCCTTCCGGTTCCAGCAGCCTGGCGGCACACTGGAGCAACGTTTCATGGGACAAGCTCTCGGTATAGCGGGCTTTGCTGCGCGCCTCGCTCCGGCACGCACTGCCGGGTGCAAAATAAGGAGGATTACTCACGATCAACGCGTAACCTGATGCCGTTTGTGCCGTAAACGTCTCAATATCACGGTTCACCACAGTAATACGTGATGCCCACGGTGAAGCCTGCCGATTCTCCTGTGCCTGCGCACTGG
>NZ_JAGFPF010001285.1:0-620 GCF_025962695.1 Candidatus Symbiopectobacterium sp. NZEC135
AGGATGGCAAGGTTATCGCCGCCATTGGCGTCAACGGCATGCAGTCACAGTATGCCAATGGTAAGAAAGAGAAACATCTGGCAAGCCTGATCAAAACCAGTAAAGCGATCTCCGATCATATTAACAGCCATCGCGCTGAATAACGCCAATAAGTAATCTCGTATAATGTATTGTTGATTAAGAGGTTAATAATTAGAGAATCAATAAAACGGCTTTTATTTTTTACCTGTAAATTACATTTTATCGCCTACTGCTGAAAGGTTGAACATTCACCGGTAAATGGGAATGAATGTCATCAATCATGGGTAGCGATACGCAATAGTTAAAATATCTGTAATGTCGTTAAAAACATTACGGAAAGGCAGCTTATAATTTAAAAAACGTCTAGAGACCAAAAAGAATAAGGCAATAGTAAACATTTAATTATCAATCTTTAATGGGGATAACCATCTTCAACATAACGTGAATGTGGGTAATAACACCCAGGGCCTTATGCGCCCCTGATTTTTAAATTTTATACCTATCACCTATCTGCTTTTATTAAAAGCGGCGGGACACATTTTTATTTTTTATAGATGAGGCTTTTCATGAAAATCAAACAAGCTATTGATAAAATCCCT
>NZ_JAGFPF010001284.1:0-620 GCF_025962695.1 Candidatus Symbiopectobacterium sp. NZEC135
CTTCATACTCCAGTTCCGGCGGCAACTCGCCCGTCACTTCATCGCTGCGCAGCGCCAGCTCTTCATCGCGCATGTCCAGCAGGCGATCGGCATTGGCGAAGGTCAGTGCCCAGGGCTGATCGAAATAACTTTGCACCGACTGGCGCAGGCGCTGAGCGAATACCCGGTTTTTATCCATATCAATGGCGGTACGGATAAACTTGTGGACGTGTCGGTCATAGCCAATCCACAGGTCGATGGTCTGTTGTCCCCAACTGATGATGCGATCCAGCTTGGCTTGCAGATCGAACACCAGTTTATCGACAAACTCCAGCTCAGGATGCTGCATCGTCGCTTCCTGAATCTGCAACAAGCTGGTTTGCAGCTTATCGCCCGCCGCCTCCAGCGTGTCCTGCAATTCACGCAGAATGCCGGACGTTTCTGTCAGCAGATGCTCGCAGCTGGAAATGGCAGCGCGCCAGTCTTGCGTCAGCAGCGCAGCGATATCCTCTTTCACACCCTGCTGCTGCTCGTCCATCACGCGCTGTGAGAGATCGATGCTGTCAAAAATTTCCGCCACCGAATATTTGAGCGGCGGGAACACATTTCGGTGCCAGTGAAACTCATCACCCCCCTCTTCG
>NZ_JAGFPF010001286.1:0-620 GCF_025962695.1 Candidatus Symbiopectobacterium sp. NZEC135
GCTGTAACCTTAAAAAAGCAGATGCCGATATCGGCGTCTGCTTTTTTATTTGGTACGACTCGCCTGTAGTAAGCCCGGTGTTCTTCTCCCCTCAAGCGTTTCCCTCATCGGTAAAACATCGGCTATCAGAAGTGTGAACCCAATCATATTTTATTACGGACAAAAAATGAGCCTTGAATGAGTCAGTATTTGGCCTTGATGGCGAACGTGCAAGCGTAGTTTGATGGTGATGCCAAATACACCAGGGACCCTATTATGAACTCCAACTTTAAAAACGAAATACAAACGTTTGGACGCTCCCTATTATTGCCTATCGCTGTGTTAGCGCCGGTCGGGATGCTGATGGGGATATGTAGCGCGCTGGGGCAAGCCTATATGATCGATAAGCTCCCTTTTTTGGGGAATGCTTATTGCAAGATGATTTTGTCTTCCGTCGGCCTCATCAGCAGCGTCGTGTTCCAGAATATTCCACTGTTGTTCGCCATGGGTGTCGCTTATGGGATGTCGAAGAAAGAAAAAGGCATTGCGGTATTCTCTTCCGTGATTGCTTATTTGACATTGTTGATATCAATGCACGTTCATCTCAAATTAATGGGGCAATTGGTCACAGAAAATATGGC
>NZ_JAGFPF010001287.1:0-616 GCF_025962695.1 Candidatus Symbiopectobacterium sp. NZEC135
AGCCAGATCGCCGAGTTTAAATTCATCCTGCAAGAAAAACGCTTTCTGGCTTACCGCCACGTTGCCATTTTGCAAGTTCAGGCTGTGTTGTAATTCGGTGTTCCGATATTCGCCGCCAGCTGTGATCAAATGATCGCCAAGGTAGCCAGAGACTTGCCCATCCAGGGTTTTATTATCCTGAGTAATGTAGGCTTTGCCGCCGTTGAGTTGCGAGTTATCCATCAAATCGACGCTTTCGAAGTAGTAACGTAAGCGCGTATCGATGTACTCCCAACTACCATTGTGTGTCAGGCCAAACCCAATGCGTTCCATTTTTTGAATATTTCGTGGTGATGCACCGTTGTTATTCCACAGCACATCACGATCGTCTTTTGCGTAAGTGGTGTCGAATTCAATATTTTGCCTGTCATCGATAAGCCAGGTCAGATTGGTCAGTGCATTGAAGGTATCGCGGGCTTCCAGCGCATCCGAGTTGGGGTTGCGGGATTGATTGGTGCGCCAGGCATCACGTTTCCCCCCGTCAACGATCACGCTGCCGAGCAGTTTATTGTCCAACAACGGGCCGCTGAGGTAGCCGCTCAAGCGGTTACGCCCGCCGCCATCGCCTTCCGTGGGG
>NZ_JAGFPF010001288.1:0-616 GCF_025962695.1 Candidatus Symbiopectobacterium sp. NZEC135
TAGGCGCCGGGCTGATTGGCACTGAACTGGCAATGGATTTTTGCCGTGCCGGTAAGACGGTTACGCTGGCAGATTGCGCTGCCAGCGTGTTGCCAACGTTGCTGCCGCCGGAAGTGAGTGGTCGCTTGCAACACTGCCTGGTCGATATGGGGGCGCACCTGTTACTGAAAGCAAAACTGCAATCGCTGGAGCAGACCGAGAAAGGCATTCGCGCCCGATTCGATTGCGATCGTATCTGTGACGTGGATGTGGTGGTGGCCGCGACTGGCTTGTGCCCGGAAACGGCGCTGGCACAGCATGCCGGGATTATCACCCGACGCGGCGTGGTGGTAGACAATATGCTGCAAACCAGCCAGGCGGATATCTATGCGTTAGGCGACTGCGCCGAAATTGCGGGGCAGGTGCGGCCATTTCTGCAACCGATCCAGCTAAGCGCTATCGCACTGGCGAAAACGTTGCTTGGCGTTAACACCGCGCTCGCGCTGCCCGCCATGCTGGTGAAGGTGAAAACACCGGCGCTGCCGTTACATCTGGCCGGAGAATCAGGCCGCAGTGACTTACGCTGGCAGATTACCACTGCACCGCAGGGCATGGTGGCGCAGGGAATGGATGCGGA
>NZ_JAGFPF010000128.1:0-4334 GCF_025962695.1 Candidatus Symbiopectobacterium sp. NZEC135
ACAAACATGCCATAGGCAAACCGCGCCATGGATGCACCAACACTAATTCGCTTTACACCTGCATCGGCCAATTCAGCAATGCTAAATACTTCTCCGGGCAGCCCCATCACAATATTGACCGGCTTTGTCAGCGCCTGACATACCGTTTTAATCATAGTGATATCTCTGAGACCCGGAGCATAAAGAACATCAGCCCCGGCTTTTTCAAATGCCTGCAACCTCAGGATCGTTTCATCCAGATCGGTAATTCCCCACATGAAATTTTCGGCACGGGCCGTGATGACAAAATCAGTCGCCAGCGCATCTCGTGCTTTAGCCGCTGCTTCAATTCTTTCCACTGCCAGACTAAAATCATAAATAGGCTTGCTGGCTAAGCCGGTATGATCTTCCAGAGAACACCCCGCCAAACCGATTCCCGCGGCAATTTCGACAGTCTGTGCGGCACTTTCCGGGTCATCCCCCATCCCCTTTTCAAGATCTGCGGATACCGGCAACGCGGTGGCATTAACCAGAGACTGACAATGCAAAAGAGTCTGCTCCCACGGAACCGTCCCTTCCTGAACCCCTAACGAAAAAGCAAGCCCCGCGCTGGTTGTCGCAAGCGCTTTAAATCCCATGGTTTCGAGTATCCGGGCAGTGCCGATATCCCAGGGGTTAGGAATAACGAAAACATCATCAAGCTCATGTAGTTGACGAAAAATTTTTCCTTTATTTTCCATGTGTAACCCCATGCATCATTGTCGAAGAGAAATAGCACTACGCTCAGTTGAACCTACCACAAAATCCAACTTGATTCAGAACCAAAACATGGCATCAGGATATTTCTACCGCGTATGAAAAACGCACCATCATTCAAAGAGTGCCCTTCAAAAACCGTTCATTTAGCTCCCATGCTGCCGTTCTATTACTATCCCATGTGTGATATTTACTCAACTGCGAATACTTTATTATACTCGCCTCGCTATGTTCATCACTCAAATTCAATTGAGAATTCATAGATAACCGAACAGCAAAGGAATATTCTGTAACGGTATAGAAATCATCCCCCCATTCCTTATCACTATTGAAATAACATCTTGGGATAGAACACAGAGATTCAAGCGGTATAAGATCTGATGTTTTAAGTATGATCCCCAACTCTTCAGATGATTCTCGTATCGCTGCACTTAATAGGGTTTCATTTTCCTCTACCCCTCCTGCTACCCATTGCCAATAATCCATATCTTTTCTTTTCAGAAGATACAAATACAATTCACCCTCATAAATTGCATAAGGAACGACTAACACTTGTTTAGGTTGGCGCATCAATACTCCACATTTACAACATTAGATATTAGTTATCGCACTATTTCACACATTAACCATTTATTAAAAATAATACAATCTACCCTACTTAATAGCGCTAACTGAAGGCGCTACCCACTCATCACGTAACATACTCATGATGGCGATATCCCAGCGTTCATCGCCCACTTTCATAGAGGATCGGCGAACACCCTCACCAATAAATCCAATGCGGGAATAGGTTTTGATGGCTATGTCATTCCAGGCATAAACATTGAGCTCTACGCGCTCTATTTCAGCATATGAGAATGCTTTTTCTAAAACCATGCTAACCATTGGAAGTGAAAAACCACGCCCCCGATGTTGAGGCGAAATGACAACTCTACAAATTTTTGCTATTCCATTCCGCCAGTCACACACCAGTTGGCAATGACCGCATAATTCGCCGGCATCATCTTCAACCATCCAACAAAAATAGTCTGGCGGAGTGGCATTGGTTTTAATCAACATCAAATTAACTTGTGCATCATCGAGAGGGTAAGATAAATCCGGCCCTCCCCATTGAACAATGTCTTTTTCACTAAAAAACCACCCCATCAATATTGAAAAATGTTGTTCGGTGAAAGGGATGAGATGGAGTTTGTTGCTGGATGAATGCCTATTCTGGAGAGAGGCTGACATTTTCATAAAAAATATATCGACCAATGTATCAACATGATATGAAGAAATATATTACCAAAAGAAGCTTCAATACAGCGTTTTATTTTATTGTTTGTCCTTATTGATCTATCCAACGTTTTGGCACTCTTGATACCCACTCAGGCATCGCGGCCAAACACCCACTAGACCAGTGGCAATCGCTCACGCTTTACCGGTGTGATTTGTTTCTGTTGAAGCGTGAATCTGACGCGGTCTCATGTTGAGACGGCTTTGTGCGGGAACGACAAGATAGACAAGATGAATACCACTGCCACAGTGATACAGATTATTTCATTAAAATCAATAAGATATAGAAATGGTGCCGATAATAGGAACAACACCTGACCAATATCATATTGATAATATTAACTAATATTCTTTTTCAACTACCCACATGCCCCCAATGGTGCCCCCATATGTTTTTCTGCCCTGAATGGCTGGGTGTTTTTTGACCAGATCAATACTTCATCCTGAACGCTTCGGCTATCATTCCGATCTTATGCATATGGTTATTGTTGCGTGCCATTTTATGCGCTTCGGGTTTCAGGATGATAATCAGCAGGTAGGCATCAGGATCCATCGCACCTTGGCAGTATACCAAATGCGCCTGATCGCTGGTTCGTTTGAACTGACGCAAGAACTTAGGGAAAGGGGCATCCGCATCGGCAAGATGAATGTGTGCCACCTGCTCCTCTTTTACCAAGGGATAGGTGCGGTCATCATCATAGGGTGCATCACGACCAAAGGTATCTGGCAACACGCCATCTTTTTTATAGGACAGAAAATCCGCAACCAAATCATCAAGCTCTTGCTGGCTTAATTGCTGGCGAATCAGTGCTGACTTGAAAATCCTGATGCTCATTCCGTGAACTCGGTCAGATCCTTGTCAGAGGCGTTTTGCAGCAGTTTCTGTCCACTATCCGCAATATCATTTAAACGTTCAGCCGTTGGCCTGAAACGCGCAGCGGTATGCACCCGGCCCTGCTTCTCTTCCAACAGATCGATCAGTTCTTCAAACACCTTGGCACTGACCATGTAGCCAGCGGGACGATTGTTGGAAAGAACGGCAACCGGTTCATCAATGAAATATTTAGCCGGGTTCTTTCTTAACTCGGTGATGTTGATAGATTTTTCTGCAAGGATGCGTTCCATAGCCCACCTGAAAGCGTGTTTAATTAGATACAGCATAATGCACATCAAAGCGTACATCTAGTTTTCTGATTAGAATCATTAGTAACGCTAACAAACTAATTGAACAATATAGTAATTTGCTACCAGACTTTGATTTTATGCTGGCTTTCTAGAGACGTATAAAAAAATACCCTGTTAATACATAATGTTACGGCAATGATTGATGAACTCGTCCTGTAATAGCTCGCGCTCTGCAAGTCATGCGGTATACATTCTCGGCCTCTAAGGTCTAATCTAATTTCCAGCGTGCTTTGCAAAGGGCTGGCTTGCGAGTTAGCCGAAAAAATGTCCTTGTTGTTTGATTTTCTTGCAATATTTAGTTAGATAAAGTGTATGTATTTATCATATTCTAATTTGTAAAATTTTTTGCTACCATACACAAAAAAATCAATAGCATTATCAGATGATTACGAGCTCTACTCTCACTTTGTTTGAGTGTGTGAAGGAAATATATGAATAAAGCACCAATTGTGATAGACCTTTTTTGCGGATGCGGAGGGTTTGGGCTTGGAGCCAAGTTGGCTGGCTTTGATGTAATTGCTGCTGTTGATATTGATTCAACTCTGCAATCCGCTTATGCTCGAAACTTTCCCAATACAAAGATTATTAATGGTGATTTATCGTTGATGGGCGAAACTGAGTGGAACCCGATTATATTATCACAAAAAATCGATGGGATAATTGGTGGGCCACCATGCCAAGGGTATAGTCGTATGGGACATTCCGATGTGAATGACCCTCGCCGCTCTCTTTTAAGACATTACTTCAGAACTGTTAATATAATAAAACCTAAATTTTTTGTAATGGAAAATGTCGAAGGATTAATGGATGAAAAAAACGTTTACGAGCTTAAATCTGCGTTAAAAATATTGGATCCTGAATACAAAATTCTAGAACCAACAGTAATTGATGCTTCTGATTTTGGTGCTGCTACAAGAAGGAGACGAGTAGTAGTTATAGGTTATCTACCTGAAGAGTTTGCATATGAAATTAAAATTGATGACTTTACAAAGAAGCATTATAAAAAAAACAATGTTAAAGATGCAATAAATGACCTCCCAGCACCACTCGAAAAATCTAAAAATAATGATCCAAAAGATTTTGGCTGGAATACTTATAAAGATATGGATGCGGATGACATATCTAACTATGCAAAAATA
>NZ_JAGFPF010001289.1:0-615 GCF_025962695.1 Candidatus Symbiopectobacterium sp. NZEC135
GCATCGGCGTGCCGGAATCCATCGCCAGCTTTGCTGCCTCCTTTGGCACCACCATTGGGCAAAACGGCTGTGCCGGGCTCTATCCTGCCATGCTAGCCGTGATGGTTGCTCCGACGGTCGGCATTAACCCGCTGGATCCGGTGTGGATTGCCACGCTGGTGGGTATCGTCACCATCAGTTCTGCCGGCGTCGCCGGCGTGGGCGGCGGTGCAACCTTCGCTGCATTGATCGTTCTGCCCGCCATGGGATTGCCGGTAACGCTTGTCGCGCTGCTGATCTCTATCGAGCCGTTGATTGATATGGGGCGTACCGCGCTCAATGTGAGCGGTTCAATGACCGCAGGTACGGTGACCAGTCAGTTACTGAAACAAACGGACAAGGCGCGTTTCGCGGCCGATGATGAGTCATCGCTGAACACCTCTCACGCCTGACACAAAGGCGAGTTGGTTCAGGCATAAAAAAACCGGCAGGTCTACCCTGCCGGTTTTTTGTTTATGCAAACGGCAATACGCGCACAACGCGATTACCGTTGGGGATTGGTGTCATAGGCTTCGCAGCTTTGGAAACCTTTGTTCAACACTTGTCCACGGTCGTTGAAACTTACAAAATAGTTCT
>NZ_JAGFPF010001290.1:0-554 GCF_025962695.1 Candidatus Symbiopectobacterium sp. NZEC135
TGACTCCATCACAGAGACCTCAACGGATCTGTCTCTCATTAAAGAAAGGAACAACGTTGGCGATCATATAGTATCAAACATTCTTACTTCATTTCCTTATGCGAGCGATTCCGTACAATTGACAACGAACCAATAGGAATGAGCAAACTCGGTGTGATAAAGCTTGTTGTCATGGTTAAACATAATGCTGGGAACCGTTCCCAGCATCAAATCATCATTGACCTATTTAATCGCGTTATAACGCTTTTGCGCGCAATGCCGTCAACTCTGCGACGCGCATAGCTTTTCCCATGCCTTCCAGCGTGATGAACTCATGTTTCCCATGAAAGTTGTAGCCGCCGGTAAACAGATTGGGGCAAGGCAACCCTTGGAAAGAAAGATGAGCACCATCCGTGCCACCGCGAATAGGCTTGAGACAAGGTTCAATATCGCAATCGCGCATCGCTTGCTGCGCCAAACTGATAACGTGCGGATGTTGTTCAACCTGTTCGCGCATATTGTAATAGGTGTCGGTAATGGTCACTTCGATATAGCAGTCTGGCGGCAATCCAAGA
>NZ_JAGFPF010001291.1:0-614 GCF_025962695.1 Candidatus Symbiopectobacterium sp. NZEC135
ACCAGCACATCGGCGGGCAGCGATCGCGCGGTGATCTCCGAAGAAAGCAGCGTCTGGAAACTTTGCCCGTAACGCTCCCGCATTCCGACCTTAACCAGATAGCGTGCCACCTCATCGCCAGCGGCGGTTGACGTGGAAGGCGCGGTCAGCGTTTGACGAGCATACATTTCGCCCAGCAGCGCGCGCGGCGCTCCCGCCACCTGCTCGGTTAGCGTGAACTGCCACACCGGTTGCGGCCACAAATAGCGCCCACCCTGCCAGGCCAGCATCACCACCACGGCCAGCATCGCCAACAGACTGACGCCAATCGCCGCACCGGTTAACCAGACCCAGGGCGTGCCGCTGCGAAACCAGTTGCGCGTTTGCCCTTCGGGGACGGTCGATTGAGATGTCATGCGTGATCTCCCTCATCCCGGTAACGTCGGCGTAGCCGCTGACGCAGGGTTTCGGCCAACGTATTGACCACAAAGGTAAAGATAAACAACACCAGCGCAGTGAGAAACAGTACGCGATAGTGCCCGCTGCCCATCACAGCCTCCGGCATTTCGATGGCGATATTGGCCGCCAGTGAGCGCAATCCTTGCAGCAAACCCGCATCGACGATGGGCGTATTG
>NZ_JAGFPF010001292.1:0-614 GCF_025962695.1 Candidatus Symbiopectobacterium sp. NZEC135
AGAGCGAAAGGGATATCCAGCGTGCGAGCAAAATCGTTGGCGGTGCCCAACGGCAGCACCCCCAGCGGCAACCCTGTCGCCACCAGGCCCGGCGCGGCGGCGTTCAGGCTGCCGTCACCGCCACCGACGATAACCATATCGACGCGATCGGCATAGTGCTCGATCAATTCGCTGTAGGTCATCGACAATTCTGCGCTGGGAACCATCACGCGCAGTCCCTGCGCCATTAACTGAGCCAGCACCTCTTCACGTGCGCAGTCACCTTTCCTCGCTTTTTCATTGATCAACAGCAAGGCGGTGACGGGTTCCTGTTGGCTTGTCATCATCGGCGGCATCATCGTCTTTCCCGTATGGTGTACCCAAACAACCCTTGATTTAACCACAGGATAAATCGTTCACTCAACGCCCCTTGCCGAAGGCGACAATAGTCTACAAAACATGACATTGAATGGCTTTCGACTTTCGCTTGAGCAACATCAGGAGCGTGCGCAACAGAAATGGCGCTCCTGTTTGCCGTTTTGTCAGGTGACTGCTTAACTTCAGTTAGCTGCATGTATCATCTTGATGCATAATCATCGGCGTCCTTCACTCCAGCACAGAACACTACGAGGATA
>NZ_JAGFPF010001293.1:0-613 GCF_025962695.1 Candidatus Symbiopectobacterium sp. NZEC135
GTTGACCTCCCTTGACAGCGACATGAACCCCATTTTCGCGCTGGAAATGGGCGCAGATGATTATATTTTGAAAACCACGCCACCCGCCGTGCTGCTGGCCCGCCTGCGACTCCATCTGCGCCAGTATTCAACGCAGCCAGCCACGCAGGCCGCGCCCGAAGCGCCCTCGGTGCAGGCGCAGGTTCAGGTGCACAAAACGCTGCACTTTGGCTTGCTGTGTATCGATCCGGTTAACCGCGAAGTGACGCTGGCGGAAGAGAATATTGTGCTCTCCACCGCCGATTTCGATTTGCTGTGGCAGTTGGCGACCCATGCCGGGCACACCATGGACCGGGATCTGTTGCTTAAAAATCTGCGCGGTGTCAGTTATGACGGCATGGATCGCAGTATTGACGTAGCCATTTCCCGTCTGCGCAAAAAGCTGCACGACAATGCGCTGGAGCCGTTCCGCATCAAGACCGTGCGCAACAAAGGTTACCTTTTTGCGCCGAACGCCTGGGAGAGCGCCACACCATGAGAAAACTGTTTGTGCAGTTTTTTCTGTTACTGTTTGCCAGCTTCGTGGTGATGACGCTGCTGGTGGGCCTGGTCTACAAAATGACCGCAGAGCGCG
>NZ_JAGFPF010001294.1:0-613 GCF_025962695.1 Candidatus Symbiopectobacterium sp. NZEC135
TTTTTTTTTTTTATTTTTTATTTTTTATATTTTTTTTCCTATTGCCAGCCCCAACCGATGGGCCGCCGCCATAACGCCGAAGGCCAAATCGTCATTGATGGCGAAAATGGCCGTGGGCCTGCGTGCTTCGCCGAGCAGCGCCATTCCTTCGCTTTCCCCGGATTCGATGCTAAAACCGGATTCCCGAATCCAGGCGGGATTAGGGGTGAGCCCGGCTTCGCGCATTGCACGATGAAACCCTTCCCGACGATAGGTCGCGCCGGAAGAAAAGCTGGGGCCCGCGACCATACCGATATCGCGGTGGCCGAGGTCAATCAGGTGCCGGGTTGCCAGATAGCCCCCCTGCTCATCGTCACCAATGGCAGAGCGGCTGACACCGTCGGTACGCAGTGCCAGAACGTGGGCAACATTTTGCTGGCGCAGTTCCGCCGGTAAATGGTCATCCAGTCGGCTGGTGGCCAGAATCAGCCCGTCAACGCGCCGATCGAGCAGCGACGCCGCCGCCTGTTTTTCTTGCACCGGATCGTCACCGCAGGTGGCAACAATCGCAAAATAACCGTAGCGCTCAGCCGCACGGCAGATGGCCTCATACAACAACGCCATTACCATATCG
>NZ_JAGFPF010001295.1:0-612 GCF_025962695.1 Candidatus Symbiopectobacterium sp. NZEC135
ACGCCGGGGCTACATCTGTTGCTCAATGGCGCGGCGCGCTGGGTGCCGGGCTTGGAGATCGCCGAGGTGCAAGGCGGTTGGCGCGATCTGACACTGCGCGGTGTCGGGTATCAAACGCCGGGTATCACGCTCAACGCCGGTGAACTGCACCTCGCGCTTGAGCTGGGCTGCCTGGCGCGCAGCCAGATTTGTATCAATGATATTGCGCTACGCGAGCTCGATGTTGTGATCGACAGCAGCGCCATGCCGCCGCCCGCAGAGGCTCCGGCCCCGAGTGCGCCGGTGGGCGAGCTCAAGGCACCGTTCCCGATACGCCTTAGCCAACTGACGCTGAACAATATCCGCGTCACGCTGGATGATACGGCGGTCTCGCTGGGCGAACTGCGCACCGGCATGCACTGGGAAGGACGCGCGTTGACCTTGCTGCCAACGCAAATCAATGCGCTGCTGGTGGCATTGCCGAAAACCAAACCAGCAGCGGATGTCGTAGAAAGTACGCTGGCTGCCACCGAGGATGGCAAAGTCACCGCATCGGAAGTGGGCGATATCGCCTCCGCCACGGCACAGGCCGCTGCCTCACCGCCGGTGGAAGCAACGCCGTCCACACCGGAA
>NZ_JAGFPF010001296.1:0-611 GCF_025962695.1 Candidatus Symbiopectobacterium sp. NZEC135
GCCGAACTTCCTCTGTTTGCCATTGCCCATTTGGTCGGGATCCCCCCCGAAGACCGGCACCCGATCTCAGGTTGGATCAATGCGGTGCTTGATTATGCCGATCGCCAATTGGGGCAGAGCAGTGTCAGCAGCCAGCAAGGCATGCAGCAGTTTATGGCTTACGCGCAGCGCTTTGTGGAACAGCGTCGCCAAGCCCCCGGTGATGACATTGTTTCGCTGGCGATTGCGGGAGAACTTTCTGCGGAACTGGGCAGTTTGACCCCTATGGAGCAGGTCATGGTGTTTAGCGTGGTGATGGTGGCCGGTTTGGAAACCACGCGCAATGCCATTGCGGGCGGAATACTGGCGTTTATTCAGCACCCGGAACAGTGGCAGTTGCTGCAACGTGAACCTGCACGCATGAACCGGGCGCTGGAGGAAATTTTGCGCTGGACCTCACCGACGCCGTACAACCGCCGCACCGCGACGCGCGATGTTGATATCGCGGGTAAACGCATCAGAGCTGGCGAGAAAGTGACACTGTGGTGGGCCTCGGCCAATCGCGATGAACAGCAGTTTGAAAACCCCTTTACCTTTGATATCAGTCGGGAAAAAAATGCCCATCTGGCGTT
>NZ_JAGFPF010001297.1:0-610 GCF_025962695.1 Candidatus Symbiopectobacterium sp. NZEC135
CGCCAGTTCCGCTGCCAGCGCGCCCGCCGCCGCTCCCTTAGCATCTCCTCCTCCGATCTCGGCAGCGACGGCGGCCATTACCGCATGGCTCACCGCTTTACTTCCCGGTATGCCAAGGATCTGGCCGTTATTGCCAATCAGGAATGCGCCTTCCGCGTGGAGCTGACTGCCAACACTGCTTAACAGAGCGAGTTTGAGGTTGTCAGCAAAACTGCCGCCCTGAATGGCGGTGCCCAGCGCAGAGCTGACGACGGAGTGTGCCGCAACGCGTTGGGCAACGCTGTTCCAGGTGGCATTATCCGTGATAAGCAGCTTACTGGTGACGGGCGTGGTGCCCCCTTTCACGGCTGCGGTCCACCCCATGGCTTTGTCGAGTCCACCCAGGGCACCGCCAATAATCATGCTGGTGGCGAGTGATTTTACCGAGTCGCTGTTAGCCAGCGTTTTAAAGGTGGCGGGAAGGTCTCCTTTGTTCTGGGCCAACGCAACGGCGGCCTGTGAGGCGATGGTCGCCAGGCCCGCTTGTGCGGCGGCACCGGCGGTAGCGGATGCCATGGCGGCGGCGGAGGCAGGGGCCCCAGCACTGGCTGCTGCACTGCCTGCGCTGCTG
>NZ_JAGFPF010001298.1:0-610 GCF_025962695.1 Candidatus Symbiopectobacterium sp. NZEC135
CAGCTACGAGCGCACTGCCATCATTCCGGAATTGGAACAGACGGTGCGCCGCCATTGGCCTTATCCGGCGGAGGCGTTTATCACCTCGGATGGTGGGTTTGATGGTATGTATCTGGCATTGCAGGCACTGCTGTTTCCGGGCTCGTCGGTGGCCGTCGAAAGCCCAACGGCGGCGCGCGTGCTGGATATGCTCGATCATCTGGGCATGAATGCCATTATGGTGGAGTGCGATGAGCACGGCCCTGAACCGGAAGCGCTGAAACAAGCGTTGCTGCAAAAACCGACGGCGTTTATTTTCCAGCCCAGAACGCATTCGCACACGGGTAATGCCATAAGCCCGGAACGGCTGGCCGAGTTGGCCGCGCTGCTTGCTGTCCACGACAATGTGTTGATTCTGGAAGATGATGGCGTTGGCGAATTATCGACACACCCGGCGATCAGTCTGGGGCGCTACTATCCCGATCGCACGGTGCACATTCGATCCTACTCGAAAGCTTATGGACCGGATTTACGTTTGGCGGTGATATCGGGCAGCAAAACCTGTATGGGGCAGATTCAATCCTTCCGACATTTTGGCGCGGGATGGAGCAGCAGAATACTGCAAGCGGCG
>NZ_JAGFPF010000129.1:0-4315 GCF_025962695.1 Candidatus Symbiopectobacterium sp. NZEC135
ATTGAGTGAGCTGCTGTCGCCGTTGGCAAATTGCACTGCCGGGTTGGTTTTCAGCAGGTCCGTCACGTTGCCATCACCGGTGTTGCGTTGGGCAATCTCTTCGGAAGTCAGGTATTGCGGCGCGGACATCACATCGGTGGCTGGATGGCGGCCTACCACCCCTTGCACGCTGGTTTCCGGGATCACCAGCGCATCACGCGCGGTTTTTTGTGGGCGAACCACAAAGCCCGAACCCTGTGGCACCATTTCCAGCCCGGTGCCGAGCAGAATTTTTTGCAGCGCAGTCTCCGGCGTAAAAGTGCCGTTGAGCGCGGGCGCACGCAGCTGTTTTACTGCGGTTGCGTCATACAGCACTTGGATTTGGCCCTGGCGGGCAATGGCGTTGATCGATGTTGCCAGCGATTGTTCTGGCAGGGCTACCTGTACGTCTTTAGCGAAAGTCTGTCCACACCAGAGCAGGCCGGCGCAGACGGCGATGGTCAGTTTCTGCGGCCTGAAAGAGGGGAAACGGTTTCTTGTTATCATGTTTTTCGGTCTCAGCATCATGCCAAAATAAAAGAGTCATGAAGGAAGACTTAAGAATGAGAATTATCCTCACCTAGAAAAACACAAATTTTTGCATTATTTTTTCTTTTCTTTGTTTATCAATAGATTGTTCTGATCCTGCCAAACCACATTCACGGGCAACAGCAGGGGTAACGCATTAAAAAAGGCGGTTGGATCGTCCAGATTGACTTGCCCGGATAGGGGAAGATTGCCCAACGCAGCGTCCGACAGCGTGACATTCACCGCATAATAGGGCTTCAGCGTGGCAAGCACCTCGCGCAACGGTTGATTATCAAAACTGAGCTGGCCGAAGCGCCATTCTCCCACTGCGGCGAGTTCAATCGGATTTACCCTGAGACGATCGCCACGTGAGTAACTGGTTGCACTCTCACCCGCGTGCAGTAAGGTCTGAGGGGCATTGAGCGCAGTGGTAACCGCCACCACACCTTGAGAGACGGCAACGGATACCCGTTCTCCCGCTTTGAGGATATCAAAAGCGGTACCGACCACTTTCACCTGGCGCCCGTCAATCTCAACGTAAAAAGGGCGCTGCGGATCGGGGCTAACGCTAAAGTAGGCTTCGCCCGCCTCAAGCCACAGCCGGCGCTGATCGTGCTGATAGGCGATGCGCAGGTGTGAATCTCGGTTAAGCATGATGCGACTGCCGTCAGAGAGCTGAAAGGTTTTCGGCTGGTCGGACGTCGCCAATGTCATATTATCTTGCAGCAGGGCAGGCCACTGGCTGTAAGGCAACACCAGTGCGAACAGCATCAACAGACCCGCTGCCAGGTGCTTGAACGGGCGATATCCCCAGGAAAACCGCCGGGGGGCGGGGCGGGAAGCCAACGCCGGGCGCGGGAGTTCGGCGGCATCGCGCCAGAGCGTAAACATACTCTCGAAAGCGTGCCGGTGTTGCGCCGAGTTCGCCAGCCAGGCTTCCAGCGCCTGCCGCTGCGTGCGTGGCAGGTGGCGATTTTGGCTACGGGCAAACCACAGCGCCGCTTGCTCATCGATATCCGCCACCGATAGCGGGTCTGTTTGCACGTCAGGCCCTGTGCTCATTGTTCTTCCTCACTGTGTACCGCATTTTCCACATAGCGCTTGCAATGCAACATGGCCTTGGCGATATGTTTTTCTACCATACTGACAGAAATATCCATTTTTTCAGCAATTTCACTTTGTGACAGGCCATCAAACCGGCAAAGCACAAACGCTTCCCGCTGGCGCGGTGGCAGCGTCTCGATGGCATCATACAAACGCTGTAAGCGCTGCTGGTGATTTAGCACCTCGGCGGGATCGTCAGAGACAGAACCCGCGTGGTTCAGGTGCGCCTCTTCCTCCATGGGCGATTGCAACTGTTCTTGTTTCTGATGGCGATGCCAGTAATCAATCAATACATTGTTGGCGATTTTAAACAGAAACGCGCGGGATTCCTGAACCGGCGTATCCTCCCGTCGGTTGAGCCACTTAGCGAACACATCCTGCGACAGATCGCTGGCATCATGGCGGTTTCCCAAACGCTTCTGGAAAAAACGTTCCAATTGATGATAGGTTGATTGATAGGCATTGCCGATAAAATGCCGCAATGGTTTGTTTATAGTCATGTGCCTGGTGTTACCCGTCATACTTGAAGATGCAGGTGAGTTGGCTTACCCGAATCACTAACTTGCCGCCTTACTGCAACCCGAATTATTTAGGGTAAAATATTAAAAATGCGTGAAAAATCAGCTCTACTACATTGCTAGCGTGCCGTTTTTGGCACGAATGGCGATCGTTTCTTATTTTTTTTGGGTGTTGTACGTAATAAATAATAAATATCATTTGCATTCGCGTTGTGTCTATAATCTTCTGTAAAGAAAGTATTAAGCCCTTACGCTGTAGCAACATGTTTCCCTGTTGCTGTACCGGATAATGTGGCATGGCGAGCAGAGGCAATGAGCAGCATAGGTGTTTTCCCCCTTCCCCGACGTTTTTATCTTGGTGGTTCTGCCGCCAGTATTCTGTTTCATTTGAGCGTGGTGGCGATCGCGGTCGTCTGGTCAACGCGCGTGATGCAAAATCAGAAAGGCGCGCTGCCACCGGTGGTCAGCGTACAGTTGGGTGCCTACCAATTGGAAAAAGCGCCGCCTCAGGTGGTTGAAGGACCCAAGCAGGTCTTTTCAGCGCCCGAACCGCGCCAGCAGCAGGAACAACCCGACGAGCCCGTGCTGGATACCTTACCGGTAGTGGCGCAAGGGACGCTGGAAAAACGCGTTAAAGTGCGCGAAAAGCCGCGCCCGCAGAAAAAAGAGATACAGCCGGAGGTGCGTAGTGAACCGGCGCCTCAGGTCGCGGAAAGTGCACCTGCAACCTCGGCATACAGCGCCGGAGAGGCAACGCGCAGCGCTGCCAATTTCACCAGCGCGGCTCAGCAAGCGATCAGCGGGCAGGTGGGCTGGGAGAGCTTGTTGCATACGCATTTAGCGAAATTCAAACGTTATCCTCGCGCCGCATTGCGCTATCGGGCGACGGGAATTAGCCATGTCAGCATGGTGTTGAATGCGCAAGGTGAGGTGATTGACGCCGCGATTGTCACGACGTCCGGCAACCGCATTCTGGATAGCGAAGCGCTGGACATCGTTAAACGCGCTGCGCCGCTGCCGGCACCGCCGCCGCATGCGCTGAACCGTGAGGGTCAGGTGCAGGTGGTAGCACCCATTTCGTTTTATTTGTGAGCAGTCAGAACCGGTGGCGTTATGGCAAAACCTAGGCCATGGCCGCTGCGCGGTGCGGCCGACGCACCGCGTGCATCTTACGGTACTCCGACGGCGTAACCATAAACTCAGCCTTAAAGCGACGGCTAAGGTTTGAGATATCGTTAAACCCGCAGTCGTAAGCGATTTGAGTGATATTTTTATCTGCCATTAGTGGGTTCATTAACGCCGCTTTGTAGCGCTCCAATCGCTGTTGCTGTACCCAACGGTTTACTGATGTGCCCTGTTCCTGAAACAGTTTTTGCAACGAACGTACCGAAATGCCGCAGGCACTGGCACATTCATTGACGCTCAGTTGCGGGTTGGAAAGATGCTTTTCCAGATACTGCTGCGCGATATAAAACAGCGTTGAGTGCCCCAGGCTCTGGGTCGGCGCTGTCATGCTCAGTTCACTCAGCGAGGTGGCGATCAAATTCAGCAAAATATCCGCCAGATGTTGCGCATGCAGCGGCGGGATCGCATCCAGAAAAGGCACGTATTTCAGAATAAAACTGTACACCAGCGCGCCAGTGACGCTGTTACCGCGTATCGCTTTGGCGGTGAGATTCTGCGTATTGCCCAGTCGACTGGAAAATTTTTCTCTCGGGATCAGAATCTTGAATAACGAATAGTCATCATCAAAAGACCAGGTTACCGGCCTCGACATATCAAAAAAGCAAAAATCCCCCTGACGTAAAAAGGCGGTGCGGCCATCCTGCGACAGTTGGCTGGTGCCGAAGCGCTGTAGTTCAATGTAAAAATCGCCCTCCTGGCTCATCCCCTGTGAACGCGGCGTACTGCTGGTAGCGCGGTGGCCATTTGATTCCAGTTGCAGAAACTGAAGATCGAGCACCCGTCGTTCAGTTATATTGGCGTAAAAGCGCGATTGGGAAGGAGGGGCACTCATTCCGCACTCGTACGAGGAGAGAAAACGGCCCTTCACAATATCTCTGAACGCACCGAAACGCTCAAGGTCAGGAATATCCTGCGTTGTAAAAATGTTTCTCATCACGTTTGCCTTCATAAAAGACATATTC